>JAHFCD010000039.1 GCA_023249695.1 Elusimicrobiota bacterium | reverse complement strand
GTCTACTCCGACAGCGACATGCTCCTGGCCCCCGGCTACCTGCGCGCGATCACGGCGCCGCTCGCCGACCCCGCGGTCGGGGTCTCCTGCACTTTGTACCGCGCCCACGGCGCCGTGAACCTCTGGGAGAGCCTCGAGATGCTCTCGCTCAACGCCGAGTTCGTGCCCTCGTTGATCTTCGCGACGGTGACCGGCGCGGCCCTGGCCTGCCCGGGGGCCTCGCAGGCGATCCGGCGCGAAACGCTGGAAAAGATCGGCGGCCTCGGATCGATGGCCGACAGCCTCGTCGAGGACCTCGAGCTCGGACGGCGCATCGTCGAGGAGGGGCTTCAGGTCGTGATCGGCCCCCACGTCGCCGCGACCGGCGTGGATCTCTCCGGCTGGCGTCCCTGGTGGCGGCATCAGGTCTACTGGGATCAGAACACGCGCGCCGCCAGCCCGGTCGGCTTCTTCTTCACCTGCCTCGTGCGCGGCGTGCCGCTGGCCGCGCTCTACGGCCTCGCGATGCTGGCCTCGGGCGTCGTCGCCTACGAGGTGCCGCTCGCGACGCTCGCGCTGCGCCTGGTCACCGCCGGGGCCTGCTGCTGGTATCTCGGCGACCGCGAGGGCCTGCGCTCGCTGTGGCTCCTGCCCGTGCGCGACCTCGCCGGCGCGGCGACCTGGGCCGCGAGCTTCCTGCAGAGAAAGATTTATTGGAAGGGCCGCGTGTTCGTGCTCGCCGGAAACCGGCTCGTGGAAAGCGCGTGAAGCGCGTCATCGTCACGGCCGACGACTTCGGTCTCAGCCCCGAGGTCAACGCGGCGGTCCTGCTCGCTCACGGCTCCGGCGTCCTGACCTGCGCGAGCCTCATGGTCGGCGCCCCGGCCGCGGCCGAGGCCGCCGCTCTGGCGCGCGCGCGTCCGGGGCTCAAGGTCGGCCTGCATCTGACGATGGTCGAAGGGCGGCCGGTGCTGCCGCCGGGCGAGGTGCCCGATCTCGTCGACGGCGACGGGCTCTTTCGTCCCGGGCTCGTCGGACCGGGGGCCCGCATGTTCCTGTCCCCCCGCGCGCGCCGTCAGGCCGTCGCCGAGTGCCGGGCCCAGGTGGACGCGTTTTTGAAAACCGGCCTCGAGCTCGATCATCTCAACGGCCACAATCACTTTCACATTCATCCCACGATCCTCGATGCCGTCCTGCAGATCGCCCGGCGCACGCGCATCCCCGCCGTGCGCGTGCCGTCCCAGCCTATATTCTCAATGCCGCCGACGGCGGCATTGACGGCCGCCGTGATGGCCCCCTGGGTCGCGCGCACGCGCTGGAAGCTGCGGCGCGCCGGAATCAAGACGAACGACAGCCTCTTCGGCCTGTTCGAGACCGGCGCCATGGTCGAGAGCGCCTGGCTGCGCCTGATCCCTCTCCTGCCCGACGGCCTCACCGAGATCTACTGCCACCCCGCGACCGCGACGGCCGGCCTGCTCAAGGCGTCGATGCCGGGTTACCGCCACGCCGAGGAACTCGCGGCGCTGCTCAGCCCGCGCGTGCGCGAGGCCCTGGACGGCTCCGGCGCGCGGCGCACGTCGTTCTCCGAGGCTTGCGCCGCGTGATCGCCGCGACCTTGGTCCTGTTTCTGTCCGTGGTCTGCTCCGCCTACGGCAATGTGCTCACCCGCGGCGGCCTGGCCCAGCTCGGCCCCCTCGAGGACTTTCGCCCGCGCCCGCTGCTGCGCTACGCCTGGGCCGCGGCGCGCAGCCCGCGCATACTCGCGGGCGTCGCCATCAACTTCGCGCAGTTCCTCGCCTGGCTGGTCGTGCTGTCGTGGGCGCAGCTCAGCTGGGCGCTGCCGATGAACGCGCTCGAGTACGTCGTCGTCTCCTTCCTGGCCTGGAAGCTGCTGGGCGAGCGCCTCGAGCCGCGGCGGCTGGCCGGGATCGGGCTCGTCGCCGCCGGCGTGTTCCTGACGATGCTCACCTGGCAGGGGCCCTGATGCGCCGCGCCCTGCTCGTCGTCTTCGCCGCGACGATCTGCGGCTGCGCGGGCAACCTCTGCCTGCGCCAAGGCATGATCGGCGTCGGCGCGCTGCCCGGGGCGGCCCCCGCCCAGCTGCTCGCCTTCTTCGCGGCGGCGGCGGTCAATCCCTGGATCTGGCTCGGGATCGCGCTCGAGATCGTCTACTCGCTGCTCTGGCTCGCGGTCCTATCCTGGTCCGAGATCTCGTGGGCGGTGCCGATGAACGCGATCGAGTACGTGCTCGCGGCGGCCGCCGCCTACGCGCTGCTCGGCGAGCCGCTCAGCCCGCAGCGGCTCGCCGGAATCGCGATGATCTGCGCCGGCGTCGCGCTGCTGAGCGGCTCGTGGGTTCAAGCCGGAACGGCGGCCGAAGCTCCCTTGACCCAGCGGATATAGCTCTCGGAGCCCTCGTCGAAGCCGACGAGCGGCTCCCAGCCGAGAAGCTTCTTGGCCTTGGCGCCGCTGACGAGCTTCGCGTCGAGGTCTCCGCTGCGCGCCTCGATGTAGCGGATCTCGGCGTCGGGGAACGAGGCCTTGACCTTGTCGGCGACCTGGCGGACGGAAACCTTCTCCACGCCTTCGAGGTTGATGATCTGATTGGCGGCCTCGGGCTTGAGCGCGGCGACGTTGCCCAAAGCGAGGTCTTCCACGTAGACGAAGCGGCGCCACGCGCTGCCGTCGCCCTGGATCACGATGGGCTGCTTCTTGATCGCGCGCGCGACGAAGGTGGCGAGCACGGTGCCCATGCGGGCGCGCGGCCCGTAGGGGATGCCGTAGCGCAGGATCGTCGTTTCGATCCCATACAGCTTCTGGTAGGCGACGCAGGCCATCTCGGCGGCGACCTTCGAGGCCGTGTAGACGTGGTTGGTCTTGTTGATGGAGAGCGGGGTTTCTTCGTCGACCTCCAGGACGTCGGTCATGCCGTACACCCAGGTCGTGCTGGCGAGGATCACGCGCTTGATGCCGGTGCGGCGCGCGGCCTCGAGCACGTGGGTCACCGCCATCACGTTGGTGTTCATGCTCTCGACGGGGATGTGATAGACGTCGTTGACGTTGGCGACCGCGGCCAGGATGTAGACCGCGTCGTAGCCGCCGGCCAGCGCGACCGTGGTGCGGCCCTGGTCGGAGATGTCGGTGACGATGTGGCGCACGTCGCGCCGGTGAGGGGTCATGATGTCGAAGACCGTGACCTCGTGGCCCGCGTCGATGAGCTTGTCGACGACGTGCGAGCCGATGAAACCTGAACCGCCGATGACTCCTACGCGCATGATGCAGTCCTCTCCGCTTCGAGCGCCTGGCTCAAAGCTCCCACGACTTGATCGACCTCGGCGGTCGTCATTCCGGCATAAACGGGCAGGCACACGTGCCGGCCGCAGGCTTCGTCGGCGCCCGGAAGCGCCTCGGCCGCGTAGGCGGCGAACACCGGCTGGCGATGGCAGGGGACCTCATACACTTCCCCGCTCAGGCTGACTCCGAAGTTTTCCTTCAGATTTTTCTTGAGGCGCGCCCGGTCGAGGCCGGGCTCGAGGCGGACGATGTACTTGTAGAAGTTGGACAGCGAGCCGGCGGCCGGCAGGACCGGCGCGAGCCCCTTGAGCCCGACGAGCGCCTTGGTGTACTGATCGGCGGCGCGGCGGCGGTCGGCGAGGAACTCGGGCAGGCGCTTGAGCTGGGAAATGCCCACCGCGGCGTGAAGCTCGGAGAGCCTCCAGTTGTAGCCGAGGCGGACGTGGAAGTTGGTGGTGAAGCCTTCCTTGCCCTGGTCGCGGTACTGGAGCGCCTCTTTGTAGATCCGCTCGTCGTCCGTCACGATCATCCCGCCTTCGCCGGAGGTCATGACCTTGGTCGGGTAGAACGAGAACGACGCGGCGACGCCGAAGGTGCCCGCGGATTTCCCGCCGAGCGTGCTGCCGTGCGCGTGCGCGGCGTCCTCGAGGAAGAAGAGGCCCTTCTCCTTGCAGAAGGCCGCGATCGCGGGCGTCTCGGGGCTGACGATGCCCCCGATGTGGACGATGACCACGCCGGCCGTCTTGGGCGTGACCGCGCGGCGCACCGTCTCCAGGCTCAGCGCGAACGTCGACGGATCGACGTCGGCGAAGCGGACGGTCCCGCCCGCGTGCAGCACGGCGGCCGGGGTCGCGAAGAAGGTGTTCGAGGGGACGACGACCTCCTTGCCCTCGACGCCGAGCACGCGCAGGGGAATCTCGAGCGCCGAGGTCCCGCTGTTGACGGCGATCGCGTACTTGGAGCCGGTCAGCGCCGCGAAGCCCGCCTCGAACTGCTTCGTCAGGGGCCCGAGCGTCAAGGCGCCGGTGCGCAGGGACTCATCCATGAGCGCCAGAATCTCCTTGCGGTCGGCCTCGGGTATGACGATTTTGGCGGCGGGAATGTTCGGCATCGGGTCTCCAGTTAGGCTGCGGTCAGTTGTTTTTCGGCGGGAAGCAGTCGCAAGATCAGGCGCGCGGCCGACGGGGCCAGGCGCGGCCGCGCCAGGCGGGCGTCGTACGGTGCCAGGCGCCGCTCGTTCTCGGCCAGGCACAGCTCGATGAAGGATCGGGCGGAGACCTCGCCGAACGCCTTTTTGGCGTCCATCATGAAATTATCGTCGACGCCGTCCCCGTCTTCGCCGCCGCCCGCGGCGAAGGCGAGCTTGAGCCGTCCGACGACCTGCATCGCGGCCGCGAGGCCGTTGTTGAAGGTGTGCGCGGGGCGGGCCCACAGGGGAGTGCGCTGCTGGCGGTACTCGGCCCAGTTCGCGAAGAAGAGGATGTGACGCGCCTCTTCCTGAAGGATCGGCTCGAAGACGTCAGTCAGCGCGGCCGGGAAAAAGCCCGAGCGCCGGGCCAGGGCGAAAATGCCGAACGCGAAAAAGGAGTCGAAGCATTCGGCGTAGCCGACGCCCAGGAAGCCCCACTGGGGCTCGGGAAGCGACGGCTCGCCGCGGCGCGTCACCGGAATCCCGTAATGCGAGGTCATCAGCTCCAGCAGGCGGAAATGCCGCTCTTCCTCGTAGCCCTGGAGGGCGATCGCCTCGGACATCTGAGGATCCTTCTCCGCCTCGCCGAAGGCCTTGACCTTGAGGCCCGTCTCGTACTCGGTGTTGACGGCCTCGGTCCAAACGGGGAGGGCCTTGAGCCGCTCGAGCGCCGCGGCGTCGAGCGCGGGCCAACGGATCTCCTCGGGCTTGAAAGGATCGTGGCTCTTCAGGAAGTCCTCACAGAAGAGCGCCTTGTGCTCCGGCGTGCCGAATTCAATGGCCGTCATGCTATCGTCATAGTCTAGCAAATCCGGGGGTCCCCGGGAGGCCGGATCGCCGGATTTCGACCGCGATTCGGGTATAATCTGGCCCGCTTCAATTGACCGCCAGGAGCCCCATGCATCTGCTCAACCCCGCCCGGGAGACCTTCGCCGCGCTCGACGACCGCTCTCGCGACATCATGCGCAAGACCATCGAGTTCTTCGAGGCGAAAGGGCTCGCCCGCCTCAAGGCCGACGACCGCGGCCGGGTCTGGTGCGCCGACTTTCTCGCCTTCCAGCGCGACCACGGCATCTTCGCCGCGCTGCTCGCGCCCGCCGGCTACGGCGCCCCCGGCACGCGCTTCGACGCGTTCCGGAACTACCGCTTCAGCGAGCTCCTGGGCTTTTACGGGCTGGCCTACTGGTACACCTGGCAGGTCTCGATGCTGGGCCTGGGGCCGATCTGGATCTCGGACAACGAGCCGCTCAAGCGAAGGACGGCGGAGCTTCTGAAAGTCGGCGGCATCTTCGCCTTCGGCCTCTCCGAGAAGGAGCACGGCGCCGACCTCATGGGAAGCGAGATGGAGCTGACGCCGCTGGACGGCGGCGGCTACACGGCGTCGGGCCGCAAGTATTACATCGGCAACGCGAACGAGGCGGCGCTCGTGTCGGTCTTCGGACGGGTCAAGGGCACCAAGGATTTCGCCTTCTTCACGGTCGACCCGAGGCATCCGCGCTACGAGCTCATCCAGAACGTGTGCAGCTCGCAGAACTACGTCGCGGAGTTCGCCTTGAAGGACTATCCGGTCGCGGAAGGCGACCTCCTCTCGCGCGGGCGCGACGCCTGGGACGCCGCGCTGGCGACGGTCGCCTACTGCAAGTACAACCTCGGGTGGGGCGCGATCGGCATGTGCACGCACGCCTTCTACGAATCGATCACCCACGCCGCCAACCGCCGCCTGTTCGGCCACGCGGTCACCGACTTCCCTCACATCAAGCAGTACTTCATCGACGCGTACGCCCGGCTGGCGGCGATGCGGATTTTCTCCGCGCGGACCGCGGATTATCTCCGCGTCGCGTCCGAGGAGGACCGCCGCTATCTTCTCTATTCGCCGATGGTCAAGATGAAGGTGACGATGCAGGGAGTCGAGGTCATCGATCTGCTGTGGGAGGTGATCGCGGCCAAGGGCTTCGAGAAGAGCCTGTACTTCGAGATGGCCGCGCGCGACATCCGCGCGCTGCCCAAGCTCGAGGGCACCGCGCAGGTCAACATGCTCCTGATCCTCAAGTTCCTCCCGAAGTTCCTCTTCGAGCCTCGGGACCTCGCGCCGGTTCCCCGCGTGGACGACGCTCGCAGCGACGACTTCCTGTTCCGTCAGGGCTCGACGAGCAAGGGCCAGAAGAGCGTGCGCTTCCACGACTACGAGGCGGCGCTCGCCGCCGCTCCCCTGCCGAACGTCGTGATCTTCGGGCGGCAGGTCGCCGCGCTCAAGACCTTGATCCGGGAAGCCGGCCCCGCCGGGGACCAGGAGAAGGACCTCGATTTCATGCTGATCCTGGGCGAGCTGTTCACGCTCGTTCCCTACGCCCAGCTCGTCATCGAGGGCGCCCGGCTCGACGGCGTCGATGACGACCTGCTCGACCGGATCTTCGACTTCATGGTCCGGGACTTCTCGAAGTACGCGCTCCAGCTTTACTCGAAGGCGAGCAGCACGCCGCGGCAGCAAGAGCTGTGCCTGGCGATGGTCAAAAAGCCGGTCCGCGACGAGGCGGCCTACAATCGAATTTGGGAGACCTACGTGCTGCCGCTCAATGGGGCCTACACGATGAACGCGTGATCACGCTTCGTTGCCGCTGACTATTTGCTAGGCCTCAAAGCTAAGCGTGTCGAATAAGGCACGTGAACTGGTTCCGGAACTAGTGATTATCAACCGTGGACCGAAGTTATCCCCGACGCTTCCAACGTTGGAAGCGCCGGGGAAGCCTTAAGGCTTAGGCCCGAAGCGGGCCAGCCAGGATTCGGCGGCGAGGGTCAGCTCCCGACGCTCCGCGCCGGACAATCCCGCCGGGTCGAAGCGGTAGCGGTTGTGAAGCGCGACGACGGGCCGCAGCGCGTCGACGGCTTCCCGCCCGACCGGCGCCGCCAGACGGTCCAGCCAATCCGACAGCGGCTCGGAGGACCGGCGGCCCAGGTCGGCCGCGGCGAGCGTCCGCTCGAGCCGGTACAGCTCCGAGTCCTGCCCCGGCGGAGCGGGCCTCGGCGCGGACCGGGCCTTCCGCGTGAGCTTTCCGGCCGGCCGCAGCTCGCTCCACAGCTTCCACGCCAGGCCCAGAAGCACGGCCCCGAACAGCCAGCGCTGACGGCCCTGACCTCCGCCGGACACGGGCTCCCGCCAGCGCCAGCGCGAGAACCGAAACAGCGCCCAGGACAGGAGGTCGCGCGCCGGCTCGAAGAAGGAGGCCCCGCGAGCCTCCTCACCGGCCCAGGTCGACGGCGTCGTGTCCAGGTCCGCCCAGGCCCCGTCGGCGTAGACGAGCGCCCACGCGTGGCCGTGCCGCTGGCGCACGACGAACGAGCCGTCGAGCCGGCCTCGCTCCTGCACGGCGTAGCCCGTGACGTAGCGCGCCGGTATTCCGGCGGCGCGCAGGAGCAGGACGGTGGCGGTGGCGAAATACTCGCAGTGGCCGGAGCGCGTGCTCAGCAGAAAATCCCGGAGCGGACGGGCTCCGACCTTGCCGGCTTCCTGATACAGCGAGTAGCGAAAGCCCCGGTCGAAAAAGCGGGCGACGGCGGCCTGGGCCTCCCGCGGGCGCCGCGGGTTCAGCTTGAGCGACGCGGCCAGCCCGGTCAGGAGGGGCCGCTCCGCGGGCGGGAGATCCAGATCGATTTTCCCCGGCGGCGCGTCGGCGACGGAGGACGGGGCGAAGCGGACATCGTAGTCCACAAATCCCGGGCCGTCCTCCACCTGGACCGCGCCCAGGCGGTTGCGCGTCACCGCCGCGGCCGCGAGCCGGCCGACGCGCGCCGCGCCCGTCGGGAGCGGCAGGATGCCCTTGCCCCCGCGCAGGTAAGTGGAGATCGACGCGGCCTCGCCGCCGTCCACCGGGGAGATCGCCCAGCCTCCCGGCCCCGCCAGCGGACGCAGCGGGCGGAAGTCGGCCGCGCTGGCGAACCACTGCGCGGCGTTGTAATGATCGAAGCTGGCCTGGCGCAGCAGCGGCGGAGGCGGCGCGCCGGGCGCCGGCGTCACGCGGAGGATGATCTCGTCGGATTGCTTCAGGCGCCCGATCCGGCCGATCGCGGTGTGGCTCCAATTGGGATCCGACGGCGCCTCGCCGCTGCCGAACAGGAGCCAGCCGCCCTTGTTCTCCAGAACGGCCTGAAGATCATGAAGGCCTCTCTGACCGAGATAGCCGAGCCCCCCCGCCGCGAGAAGGAGGCCGGCCCACGCGAAGGCCGGCGTGCGGCCGGGCCGCGCGCCCCACAAGGACCACGCGGCCAGCGCGAACATCCCCGCGTAGAACTCCGGCGTCCGGACGTTCGCCGCGCCGGCCGAGAGCACGCAGATGATGAAGTAGGGATAGGCCAGATCGAAGGCCGCGCGCGGGCCTTCCACCGGCTTGCGGCGGGACATGAACAGCGCGCCGATGTCGACCTTTCCCTCGACGCTGTAGGCCTGGGCCGTCAGCAGCGGCAGGTAGGACAGCGGCATCCACTCGATGATCGACATGATCGCGGCGGTGGCGGCCCGGGTGGAGTAGGCGTAGGCGACCAAGGCGGCGAAGAGCACGGTGCACAGATCCGAGATCCGGTTGAACTGCTTGACGGTCAAGGGGCTGCGCCACGCCGTCAGCCGCCGGCCTTCGAGGATCAGGGCCATCGGAACGGCGAAGGCCAGCAACCCGGTTTGCCGGCCCCAGAAGAGCAGGGCCGCCGCCAGCAGCAGCGGAGGCGTGTTCATATCCGGGCCAGGCCCTCGGCGATCTTGCCCGGCGTCAGGCGATGCACGCCCTCCGGCAGCGCGCCCTCGCCGGGCGAAGGCGCGCCGACGACGAGCGCGAGCGCGGGCACCCCGTGCGCGCGCAGCTCCGAGACGAAGCGGCGCCGGGGCTCGTCGAAGCCGAGCAGAACGACGATGCAGCCGCTCAGCTCCGCGTGCCGCCGCACGACGCTCCGCCGCAGCTCGTCGAAATCCTTGTCCGCGCAGGGCTGCACGCCGGCCAGCACCTCGAGCAGCTTCTCCGCTCCCCCCAGGCCCCGGCCCGCCGTGACGCGATAAGCCTCCGCGCCCACGAACAACAGGTCGAGCAGGCTTTCCTGGGTCAGCACGGAGGCGGCGAAGGAGGCGGCCACGGAGACGGCTTCCTCGAAGGCCTCCCCCGGCGCGGACGCGAAGGTGTCGAGGATCAGGCCGTGACGGACGAAGTACTCGTCCTGACATTCCTTGACGACCAGCTTCCCGGTCCGCGCCCAGCTTTTCCAGTGGACGCGGCGCAGAGGGTCGCCGGCGCGGTAATCCCGGAGCGAGACGAATTCCTGAGAGTCGCCGACGGCCGATGACAGCGCGACGCCGCCCTGCTGATAACGGCGGCGGCCGGGCAGGGCCAGCCGCGGCACCGGGTAGCGGCGCGGCAGGACC
>JAHFCD010000475.1 GCA_023249695.1 Elusimicrobiota bacterium | reverse complement strand
ATCTGGTCGACCAAGCCTATGCCCAGGCGTTCTTCAATCAGGCTCCCGACATCGCCCAGACGGATCTCGACCGGGCGCGCTTGTTCTTGTTCGCGGCGCCGCGCGGAGGGGAGACGCCGCTGGGATCGCCGGTCGTGAAGGCTCGTCCCGATTCCGGCGCGATGCTGAGGGACTACAAGGCCAAGCTCGAGGCGGAGGCCGCCTCCGCGCTGAAGGCCGGCGACGCGGTCCGGCGCAAGGATTCCGTCGCCGCTCTCGCGGTGCTGAACACTTTGGAGAAGCACCGGACCTATCCGCAGCTCGATCTGGAGACGGTTCCGGAGCCGGGCAAGGAAGGCAAGGCGGCCCCGGCCAAGGAGGGCGATGCGCCGTACGCGCCGCTGTCGTCGGGCCTTCCCGGCCTTCTCCGCATCCTCGATCGCGTCAACGGGACACCGTTGACCTCGGAGCAGCAGGAGAACCTGATCAAGGCTTTCCCGATGGGCGATCTGGTCTGGCGCATGGGCGCTCAGGACTTGTGGAAGCAGGGCCTGACCGGCAAGGGCGTCAAGGTCGCGGTCATCGACGAGGGCATCGCCGAGAACCAGGAGCTCGATGGGGCGGTCAAGGGTCGAGTCAACCTCACCGCCCAACGCGGGGAGGGCGCCGTCGGCGACCACGGCACGCATGTCGCGGGCATCATCCACGCGCTGGCGCCCGACGCCGAGCTGCGCAGCTACGCCGCGCTCGGGAGCGACGACGAGAACAAAAGGCTGGGCGAAGGCCCTGATCCGGTCATCATCGCCGCGATCCGCCGCGCCGTCAAGGACGGCAATCAGGTCATCAACATGAGCCTCGGCGGCGGCGGCGGCCCCTCGGACGCGGTCGCCCGGGTCGTCGAGGAGTACGCGAGCAAGGGCGTGATTTTCTTCATCGCCGCCGGGAATGCGCGCAATAAAAACGGCGTGGAAACTCCGTCGGCGGCGCCCTCGGCGATCACGGTGGGCTCTCTCGATGCGGCGGGGCGCATGGCCGATTCCAGCAGCTTCGGCGACGGCTTCGACTCGCGCAAGCTCGTCACCGTGGTCAAGGACGTGTTCATGGCGCCGGGCGTGAACATCGTTTCGACCTTGCCGACGCCCCAGGGCGCGTCCGACAAGAAGCCGTATCCGAAGTACGGGGCGAAAAGCGGCACTTCGATGGCGGCTCCGGGCTTGGCCGGCATCGGCGCCTTGCTGGTCCAGGACATGGGCAGGATGACGCTCGTGCCCAATCCGATCGACGCGGCCGCGCGCCTCAAGGCGGCGCTCGTGCAGGGCTCGACGCCCATGGAGCTCGGGAAATTGCCGCCCGACGTGCCGTTTGATCAGCCCTTCTTCGTGGTGCATCCGATAAAGGCCTTGGAGGCCCTGCGCGCGGCCGCCGTGCCGGTGGCGGGCAAGTAGTGACCTATCGGATCGCTCGGGTCGACCCGTTCTGGTGGAAGACCCCGGCGCTGCCGGCGATCGCGGCCGCAGCCGGAGCGGCCGCCCTGTTCGCGGCGCAGTCGGGGCGGGCGCCCCTCGCGGTGATCGCCGCGGTCGCGTGCGGGATCGCCGTCTTCCTCGCGACGAAGCCCGCGCTGTCCGGGGTTTTCGCCGTCTTCGGCCTGGCCGGCGGAGTGGTGACCTTTCTCGCGGCCCCGAGCCAGGGGCTTTCGCCCCTCATGCGCGTCCTCGCGACGGCGGGCTTCAGCTTGTTCTACATGGTGCTGATGGACGGCGTCGTGCTGGCTGTGTCCTTGATCTACAACTTCTTCTCGCGCGCCGGCTTCGGCTCCCTCCGCCTCGATCTCGAAAGCCCGGTGTAACGTTTTTTTGACTGGGCCTTGTGTATTGCGCGACGCCTGTTAAACTCAAGGCATGCGAAAACACGAATTCTCCGTCAAGCCGCTGATCCTGATCGCCGACGAAACGCGCGACCTGGCCGACGTGTACGGATTCCTTTTCACCTCGGCCGGCTACCGGGTCTCGCGGGCCTACGACGGCCTCACCGCGGCGGCGCTCGCGAAGGTCACGAAGCCGGACATCGCGATCCTGAGCCAGCACCTTCCGGGCCTGACCGGCCTCGGCGTGATGCGCGAGCTGCGCGCGGCGGGGGCGGCGACGAAGGTGATCATCACCAGCGGCATGGACGAGTTCGCCGCGCTGGCCGAGCGCGCGCTGGCGCAGGGCGCGGAGTTCTGCGTGCGCCAGCCCTGCCCCGGCGACCGCCTCCTGCGCATGATCGCCGCCGCGCTCCAGCGCCCGAGCAGCTACCGCGGATAGTTCCGGGCGCCGGGCCGGCGCCTTTACATCTGTTCGGGGGCGGAGACTCCCAGCAAGCCCAGGCCTTCGCGGATGGAGTCGCGCACGCCGGCGATGAGCAGCAGGCGGGCCCGGCCCTGTTCGGGATCCTCGGCCGTGACGACGGGGCACTTCTCGTAGAACGGATGGAAAAGCCCGGCCAGCTCCAGGAGGTAGTTCGCGAGCGGATGCGGGGAGAGGAGGCGCTCGCAGTCGAGGAGCACCTCGGGCAGCCACGCTAATTTATTGAGGAGCGCGCGTTCCTCAGGGGCGGTGAGCCAGCGCGCGTTGGGCATCGGCAGCGGAGCGCCGGCCGGGTGG
>JAHFCD010000474.1 GCA_023249695.1 Elusimicrobiota bacterium | reverse complement strand
CAACGGCTCCTTCACCGACCTGGCCGTCGAATCGAGCTCCGGAGACGGGGATTTCGACAAGGCGGCGCTGGAGTCCGTCCAGGCCGCGGCGCCCTTCCCGGCCCTGCCCGCCGACTTCCGCGAGCCGTTCCTGAAGATTCACCTCACGCTGAAGTCGGAGGAAGCATGGCGCTGATCCGCCCCGCGCTGCTGGCCGTGCTGATCTACCTGGGCTACGCGATCGCGTTCCCGGACTACACGGGCAACGCGTACCACGCCGCCGCGCTGTCCGCCATCGCCGGGGGGGCGGTGGGGCTTTGGTTCCTGAAGAAGCTCCTCGGGCTGGTCGAGGGAACGGCGATGGTCGCGCTGGAGCTGACCTTCCTCGCCGCCGTCGCGCTGTTCGTCGGCTACACGATGCCGCAGAAGTCGGGCAAGGCGCCGCTCGAGCAGTGGGCCGCGGGCGCGCGCCCGACGCAGGACTCGACGCGGCGCGGGCTCGAGCGCCTGGGCGTCGACGCGAAAGGCCCGGCCGCGGCGAAATTCATCTCGCTGTTCCCGAAGCGCTGACTCAAGGCTCGAGGGGAGGCCCGCCGGGACCGTCGCCCGCGCGCGCGCGCATCCGCTCCCGCCAGCGCGCCGTCAGCGCGTCGAACTTCGGCTGCTGGTCCGGGCGCAGGACCTTGCGGATCTCCGCGTCGGCGCCCTCCCGAATCGCGATGAAGCGGGCCCGCGCGTCTTTCTTCAACGCCAGGAGCTCGGGCCTGCGCGCCTCCATAATGGCGTAAATCTCGGCCTTCTGCTTCTCGTCCAGGGAGAGCTGCCGGCTCATCCTGTCGACGATGCGCGCGGGATCGGGTCCCCGGCGCATGAAGCGGTGAAACATCGCGCGCTGGCCCCACGAGCCGGCGACGGCGCCGACGATGAGGCCCAGCAGGAAGGCGGGAACCGCGGACCGGCGGGCGGAAGTCATCGCTCCTCCGAATTCAACGCGTACAGGTCGACCGCGACCGGGGCGCCGGGACGGGCGAGCCACTCCGAAAGGCCCGCGTCCCGCGCGTAAGGGGTGAACGAGAACGCCAGCGCCGCGAGCCCCAGGCCCAGCGCCGGCACCAGCCAGCGCCCGGTCAGGCGGACCAGCAGTCCGAGCTCCTCCACCGGCAGGCGCGACATCACGCGCGCGACGAACGCCTCGGTCTCGACGGCTCCGGGCGCCGCGGGGCGCGCGAAGAAAACCCTCGTCAGGCGCTCCCAATCCGCGTCGTCGTCCTTGTCGTATTCCATGTGCTCCTCGCTCGTTAGACGCGCTCCGACAGCAGTATGTGTCTCAAAGTCTCGAGGAACAGGCGCCGCGCGCGCTGCAGCTTCGCCTTCACCGAGTCCATCGAGCAGTCCAGCGCCGTCATCAGTTCCTTGTACTCCAGGCCCTCCAGCTCGCGCAAGGTGAGCAGGACCCGGTAGTCCCCGGGCAAAGTCGTCAGAATCCCGCGCACCAGCTCGGCGTCCTCCAAAGTCCGCTCGCCCCCGGGCCGGGCCAGCAGGCGCTCAAGGCGCGGGCCCGCGCGCTCCGCCAAGTCGTCCAGCGACTCGGTGCGGCGGCGCGCCTCCCGGCGCAGAAGATCGAGGCAGTGGTTCGAGGCGACCCGATACAGCCAGGTCGAGAAGGCGCTGTCGCGGCGGAAATCCGCCAGGCGCTCGTAGGCCTTCAGGAAGACCTCCTGAGCGGCGTCCTCCGCGGCGGAGCGGCCCACCATGGAGACGCACAGGCCGAACACCCGCGCGTGGTGGCGCCGGACCAGCTCCGCGTAGTCCTCCCGGCCGCCGGCCAGGACGCTCTCGATGAGTTCGTTGTCGGTGATAACCCCATAATATCAAGGAATGGTCGCCGCCGCGACACATCGGACGGCCGCGCGGCGTCTTATTCGCGACGGCCGAAATTTGATACACAGGTGAGGCCGTTGACGGGAGACCTTACGGAGGGGAACTTATGAAGCGACTCGTTTGCGCCGCCTTCGCGGCGGCGCTGCTGATGCCGGGAATGGGGGCGCTCAGCGCCCAGGCCAAGGGGCCCATGGAACGCGCCGGAGGACCGCCTCGCGAGAAGGGCGAGGGCATGGCCGAGCGCGCCAAGGAGAAGCTGGGCCTGACCGACGAGCAGGAAGCCAAGTTCAAGGACGCGATGAAGGAGCACGGCGAGGCGATCAAGCCGATCCACCGCAAGATGCGCGACGGCCTCACGAAGCTGGGGGATCAGGTGCAGGACAAGGCCTCCGACTCCGACATCAAGGCCACGCTCGACTCGCTGAAGTCGGTGCGCCAGGCGATGACGGCCGAGGAGGAGAAGTTCCACGACTCCCTCGCGTCGTTCCTGACGCCCACCCAGCAGGCCAAGCTGGTCATCGGCATGGCCAAGCGCATGCACGAGGGCATGATGGGCCACGGCGGCGGGCCCGGCATGATGGGCCCCGGCGGCAAGCCCGGCATGATGCGGGGTCCCCGCGGCGGGGATAGGCCCGCGCCCAAGGACGAGGAGAACGAGGGGCACGAAGAGAAGGGAGAATAAGCTCCCGCCGACAGGATCGTTTCGGGGCGCGCCGCGGCTCATCGCGGCGCGCCCCGACCTTTTGGGCGGTTTTCGGCGCCGGGC
>JAHFCD010000473.1 GCA_023249695.1 Elusimicrobiota bacterium | reverse complement strand
AGGAGATCGAGGACTTCCTTGAGCGTGAGGTTCTCGCCGCCCAGGATGTACCGCTCGCCGATGCGGCCTTTCTGCGCCGCGTACCAGTGGCCGAGCGCGACGTCCTCGACGTGCACGATGTTGAGGCCGGTGTCGATGTAGGAGGGGATGCGGCCGTTGAGGAAGTCCACGACGAGCTTGCCCGTCGGCGTGGGCTTGCTGTCGTATGGCCCGATCGGCGCGGCGGGGTTCACCGTCACGATCGGCAGGCCCTCGTCCTTGGCGAGCTTGCGCGCCAGGACGTCGGCCAGATATTTCGACTTCTTGTAGTGGCCGACGATCTCGTCGAGCCCCGCGTACTCGCTCGTCTCGTCGACGGCGGTCTGATCGTCGGGGACCTTGACCGCGGCGACCGACGAGCAGTGCACGATGCGCTCGGCCCCGGCCTTGGCCGCGGCGCGCAGCACGATCTCCGTGCCCTCGACGTTGGCCGCGTACATGACCTCGGGATTGGGAATCCAGATCCGGTAGTCGGCCGCGACATGGAACACATACCGGCAGCCTTTGACGCCGTTTTCGATAGCGGTTTTATCCGTCAGACCGCCTTCGACTATTTCGACGTTCAGCCCGGCAAGGTTCCTCCGGTCGTTGCCTTTCCGCGCGAGAGCTTTGACCTTGAGCCCTTGCTTTAAAAGCAGGCGGGCGAGAGAGGCTCCGACGAAGCCCGTCCCGCCCGTCAGGAACGCCGAGTCGGCCATCTAGTGCTTGGTCTCGGCCGGAACCTTGCCTTCGGCCTTGGCGAGGACTTCCTCATACGTCCCCGTGCGATCGTACGAAAGCGACACCTTCTTCGGGGCCTTGATCGACGCGAAGTCGGCGACCATCTCGAAGAAAGACGAGATGCTCGAGAAGGAATCGGCGACCGACGTGGGCTCGAAGCCGCAGTGCGTCATGCAGTTCAGGCACTTGGGATTGCCGGATTTGTGGCCGTATTTCGACCAATCCGTCGTCTCGAGGAGCTCGCCGTACGTCTTCGCGTAGCCGCCCTCGTTCATGAGGTAGCACGGGCGCTGCCAGCCGAACACGTTGCGCAGCGGGTTGCCCCACGGCGTGCAGTCGTAGGTGCGCTTGCCCTCGAGGAAGTCCATGTAGAAGGGGGAGTGGTTGAACGCCCAGCCCTTCGTGCGCCAGTCCTTGAGCGCCTCTTTGAACCAGGCCTTGGACTGCTCCTGCTTGAGGAACAGCTGCTGCTCCGGGGCTTTTTCATACGCGTACCCGGGGGAGATCATCATGCCGTCGAGGCCCATGGCCATGTTCTGGTCGAAGAACTCGCGGAACTCCTGAACATCCTCGCCCTGGAAGATGGTGGAGTTCGTCATCACGCAGAAGCCGAGCTTCTTCGCGAGCTTGATCGCGGAGATCGCGGTCTTGTACACGCCCTGCTGGCAGACCATGCGGTCGTGGGTCTTCTCGACGCCGTCCAAATGGATGGAGAAGATCAGGTAGGGCGACGGCTTGAACTTGTGGATGTTCTTCTCGAGCAGGATCGCGTTCGTGCAGAGGTAGACGGGCTTCTTGCGCGCGATGAGGCCGTCGACGATCTGCTGGATTTCAGGATGGATCAGGGGCTCGCCGCCGGCAATGGAGACGATGGGCGCGCCGCACTCTTCGACGGCGTCGAAAACTTCCTGCGGGGTCATGCGCTTGCGCAGGATGTCGGTCGGGTACTGGATCTTGCCGCAGCCGGCGCACTCTAAATTGCAAGCGAACAGGGGCTCGAGCATCATGACCAGCGGGTATTTCTCCACGCCCTTCAATTTCTGCGTGACGAGGTACTTGAAAACGGTCAGCTGCGCCTGCATGGACATGGCCATTATTGATGTCTCCTGAAAATTAGGAAGCGACGAGGCCCGAGGCGAGGGCCTTGCGGTATATCCCCAGCGCCTGAAGGGGGAAGTTGTTGCGGTACATCGTGTACTCGAGGTAGTACACCTTGGGAAAGCCCGTGCCGGTGAACTCGGTCTCGTCCCAGGTGCCGTCGGGGCGTTGGGTGGAGACGAGATGCTCGACGCCGCGCTTGAGCGCGGCGCTCGAGTAGTCGCCGGAGGCCATCAAGGTCATGATCGCCCACGCGGTCTGCGTCGGCGTGGCGGGGCCCTTGCCCTTGAGCGACGGGTCGGAGTAGGTCTCGCAGGTCTCGCCCCAGCCGCCGTTGGGCAGCTGGACGCTCTTGAGCCATGCGGTCGCGCGGCGGACGTAAGGCTGGTTCATGTTCTCGCCGATCGCGGCGAGGCCGCGCAGGGCCTGCCAGGTTCCGTAGATGTAGTTGACGCACCAGCGGCCGTACCAGGAGCCGTCGTTTTCCTGCTCGGCCTTGACGAACTTGATCGCCTTGGCGGCGGCGGGGTAGGACGCGTCGTAGCCGCTGTAGCCGAGCAGCTCGAGGACGCGCGCGGTGATGTCGGCGGTCGGCGGATCGATCATCGCGTTGTGGTCGGCGAAGGGGATCTTGTCGAGGATCGCCTTCGTGTTCTCCTTGTCGAAGGCCGCGAAGCCGCCCGTGACGGACTGCATGCTCATCAGCCAGTTCAGGCCGCGCAGGAAGGACTTTTCGAGAATCTGGGCGTTGGGCTCCTCGAGGTGCACG
>JAHFCD010000472.1:1173-2634 GCA_023249695.1 Elusimicrobiota bacterium | reverse complement strand
GCTTCGGCGAGATGGAAGTCTGGGCGCTGGAGGCCTACGGCGCCGCGTACACCCTGCAGGAGATGCTCACCGTGAAGTCCGACGACATCACCGGGCGCACCAAGGTGTACGAGAACATCGTCAAGGGCGATCACAAGATCGACGCCGGCATGCCGGAGTCGTTCAACGTGCTCGTCAAGGAAATCCGCTCGCTCGGCATCGACATCGATCTGGAGAGGTTCTGATGAAAGCGTTACTTGAGCTCTTCAAGCAGGTCCAGCAGGACGAGGAGTTCGATGCGATCAAGATCGGGCTCGCGTCGCCCGAGAAGATCCGCTCCTGGTCGTACGGCGAGGTCAAGAAGCCCGAGACCATCAACTACCGCACCTTCAAGCCGGAGCGGGACGGGCTTTTCTGCGCCAAGATCTTCGGGCCGATCAAGGACTACGAGTGCCTTTGCGGCAAGTACAAGCGCCTGAAGCATCGTGGCGTGATCTGCGAGAAATGCGGCGTCGAAGTGACGCTGGCCAAGGTGCGCCGCGAGCGCATGGGCCATATCGAGCTCGCGAGTCCGACCGCGCACATCTGGTTCCTGAAGTCGCTGCCTTCGCGCCTGGGCCTGGTGCTCGACATGACGCTGCGCGACATCGAGCGGGTCCTGTATTTCGAAGCCTATGTCGTGACCGACCCGGGCCTCACGCCGCTCAAGCGCTGCCAGCTCCTCACCGAGGACGACTACCTCGCCAAGGTCGAGGAGTTCGGCGACGATTTTTCCGCGGCGATGGGAGCGGAGGGCATTCGCGCGCTGCTGCGCTCGCTCGATCTCAACAAGTCCCTCGACGATCTGCGCAAGGAGCTCGAGGCGACCTCCTCCGACGCCAAGATCAAGAAGATCGCCAAGCGGCTGAAGGTGCTGGAGGGCTTCAAGGCCTCGAACATCAAGCCCGACTGGATGATCATGGAAGTCCTGCCGGTGCTGCCGCCCGAGCTGCGCCCGCTGGTGCCGCTGGACGGGGGGCGGTTCGCCACCTCCGATTTGAATGATCTCTACCGCCGGGTCATCAACAGAAACAACAGGCTGAAAAGGCTGCTGGAGCTGAAGGCGCCGGAAATCATCGTCCGGAACGAGAAGCGCATGCTCCAGGAAGCGGTCGATTCGCTGCTCGACAACGGCCGCCGCGGCAAAGCGATGACCGGCGCCAACAAGCGGCCGCTCAAGTCGCTCGCCGACATGATCAAGGGCAAGGGCGGGCGCTTCCGCCAGAACCTGCTCGGCAAGCGCGTCGACTATTCCGGCCGCTCGGTGATCGTGGTCGGCCCGCAGCTGAAGCTCCACCAGTGCGGCCTGCCGAAGAAGATGGCGCTCGAGCTGTTCAAGCCCTTTATTTTTAATAAATTGGAATTGTTAGGACTGGCTACGACGATCAAGGCGGCCAAGCGCCTGGTCGAGCAGGAAGTCCCGGAAGTCTGGGACATCCTGGA
>JAHFCD010000472.1:0-1163 GCA_023249695.1 Elusimicrobiota bacterium | reverse complement strand
CCGGTGATGCTGAACCGGGCGCCCACGCTGCACCGCCTCGGCATCCAGGCTTTCGAGCCGGTGCTGATCGAAGGCAAGGCGATCCAGCTGCATCCGCTGGTGTGCGCGGCGTTCAACGCCGACTTCGACGGCGACCAGATGGCGGTCCACGTGCCGCTCTCGCTCGAAGCGCAGATGGAAGCGCGCACGCTGATGCTCGCCTCGAACAACGTGCTCTCGCCCGCGAACGGCGAGCCCATCATCGTGCCCTCGCAGGACATCGTGCTCGGCCTCTATTACGCCACGCGCGAGCATGTGAACGCGAAGGGCGAAGGCATGAGCTTCGCGGATCTCGCCGAGGTGCACCGCGCCTATGACTCGCGCCAGGTCGATCTCCACGCGCGCGTCTGGGTGCGAGTGAAAGAAGTGGACGTCACCGAAGACGGCGAGCGCAGCGACAAGATCACCCGCTACGAAACCACGGTCGGACGCTCGCTGCTCTCCGAGATCCTGCCCGCCGGGCTGCCGTTCGCTCTCCTGAACAAGCCGCTCAAGAAGAAGGAGATCTCGCGGCTCATCAACGCGGCGTTCCGCCGCTGCGGCCTGCGCGAGACGGTGATCTTCGCCGACAAGCTTATGCAGGCGGGCTTCAGCATCGCGACGCGCGCCGGCATCTCGTTCGGCGTGCACGACATGACCATCCCGACACCGAAGCCGGAGCTCATCAGGGCTGCGGAAGTCGAGGTGAAGGAAATCGAGAACCAGTACACCTCGGGCCTGGTCACCGCCGGCGAGCGCTATAACAAGGTGGTCGACATCTGGTCGCGCTGCGGCGAGCAGGTCGGCAAGGTGATGATGGAGCAGCTCGGCTCGGAGGAAGTCGAGAACCGCCACGGCAAGAAAGTGAAGCAGGAGGCGTTCAACTCCATCTACATGATGGCGGACTCGGGTGCCCGGGGTTCGGCGGCGCAGATCCGGCAGCTCGCCGGCATGCGCGGCCTGATGGCGAAGCCCGACGGCTCGATCATCGAGACGCCGATCACGGCCAACTTCCGCGAGGGCCTCAACGTGCTGCAGTACTTCATCTCCACCCACGGCGCCCGCAAGGGCCTCGCGGACACGGCGCTGAAGACTGCGAATTCCGGCTACCTCACGCGCCGCCTGGTCGACGTCACCCAGGACCT
>JAHFCD010000471.1 GCA_023249695.1 Elusimicrobiota bacterium | reverse complement strand
GGCGGCGTCGGTCTTGGCGAAGCCCCGAAAGTTCTTATTGGCCAGCACAGCTGATTCGCGCCAGCCGAGCGCGCGCAGGCGCGCGGTGCGCGCGGCCGACAGCGCCGACGGAGCGGGACGGCGAAACCAGGCCGCCGCGGCCGTCGTCGCCGCCACGAGCGTCTCCGTCTGTCCTTTCAGGCTTTCCGCCGCGCTTCTCCGCATGCGAAAACAATTCTATTAAATTTTCTCGAGGGTCGACAGCAGGCAGCGGACGCCGCCCCGGTCCGCGTCGGGGATCGTCTCCGACACGAGACGCAAGGCGGCGGCCTCGAAGCGTTCTCGAAAGGAGCGTCGGTGCGCGAGCTCCTTGTCGCTCGAAAACCCGTGAGCGAGCAGCAGGCGCCCCCCGGGCTTGAGCCACGACGCGAGGCGGGGAAACAGCGCCGCGAACTCGGCCCCGACTCCGGGACGGTCGAGGTAATAGAGAACGTCGCCCAGCACGATCGCGTCGTAGGCGGCCTCGGGCCGGGGCGCCCAGGTCATGAGGTCCGCCGCGACGAAGACGGCCCCGGGCGCACGCTTGAGCGCCCGGGCCAACGCCACGGTCGAGATGTCCAACGCGGTGACTCGCCGGGCGCGCCGAGTCAGACGCTCGGTGAAGTGGCCCTCGGCGCAGCCGACCTCGAGCACCTCCTCCAGCCGCCCGGGGCCCAGCGCCGCGTCCATCGCGTCCAGGCGGGCCGCCTCGTACGGCGTCGTCGCGTAGGAAAAGGGGTCCTCGCGCCGGCCGAACTGCCGGTTCATTTTGCGGCGGGTCTTGAACGCCTGCCAGGAGACCCGCAGCTCGGACCAGACGCTCACTTCGTCCTCTTGGGGCCCAGGAGCTCCTTGAGCCTCTCGGCGTCGCGGAAGGAGGCCCGGTGGGAGAGCGCGACATAGGTGGGAATATCGGCGCTCGCGGCGGCGATCGTGGCCATATTGTCCACACCCAAGGTCCCCATGCGCCCGATGACCGGGCGCATGTACAGAAAAACCCCCTTGGACGGCGGCGCCTGGCGCAGCGGATCGAAGGCCCGGATGAGGCCGAGGTCCAGGCACACCTTGTCGCCGAGCGAGGCCCACTCGGCTCCCCGGGGATGCCAGACGAAGGTCAGCTTGCCCCGGGACGCGCTCTTGAAAAAACGATACAGGTCGCGCAGGCGGTCGGGCCCGGGCTGAAAGGACGGCGGGGACTCGAACACCACGATCTTCGCGCCCAAGGTCTCGGCCGCCGCTTTTGTGGCCATCCAGGCCTCATGGACCTCCAGGCTCTCGCGGAACGCCCCGCACAGCGCCTGGCGGTGCTTCGGCAGCTTGCGGAAGGAGGCCGGGAAGCCGCGGTCTTCGGGGCCGTGGCTGATCGCCCGCAGCGCCTGAAGGGAGGCCTCTCCCCCTTTCGGGATGTCCGCGCGCCAGGCGGCGAAGGTCTCGAGCCGGGGAAGGCCTTTTCCGGTGTCGGTCTCCACGAAGGACAGCGACCGCCAGTAGCGATCCCGGCCGATGGGGTAGCCGGCACAGCCGACGGTGATCATCCGAAGAGGTCGAACTCAGGCTCGCGGCGGGCGCGCTGGACGGTGTCCGGCAGGCGTCGGGACCAGCGCAGGCAGTACCAGGCCAAGGCGAGGCAGGACAGGCCGTAGACGAGCTCGAACAGGGCGAAGCGGCTCCACTGGGCCCGAGAGACGAAGGCCCAGGCCTTGGGCGCGTAGAGATTGGCCTCGGGCTCGCCGCCCAGCAGGTCGTAGACGCCCTTGAAAGCGGCCAGCCCGCCCCACCCGGCGAAAATCGCCGCGGTGAGACGGGCCAGACCTGCGATCTTGATGGTCTCTTGGGAGACCATGCGGATCAGCGCTTAGAGAACTGGAAGCGCTTGCGGGCTTTCGGCTGACCGGGCTTCTTGCGCTCGACCATGCGGGGGTCGCGGGTCAGGAAGCCGGCGGCGCGAAGAGCCTTCTTGTGCTTCTCGTCGAGCTTGACGAGGGCGCGGGAGATGGCGTGACGGGCGGCTCCGGCCTGGCCGGAGATGCCGCCGCCGTTCACCTTGAGGATGTAATCGTGGTTCTTGGCGGCTTCGATGATCGTGATCGGCTCGGTGACGTCGCGAACCTGATGGGGAAGACCGTGGAAATACAGCTCGACGGGCTTCTTGTTGACGGTGACCTTACCGTCGCCCTTCGGCAGCAGGCGGCACTGCGCGACGGAAGTTTTGCGGCGGCCGGTGGCCCAGATCGCTTCGGTTTTGCTCATGGTATCCTTACTTGGCCTTCGGCGGATTGACCGCCGAATGCGGGTGCTTGTCGCTGACGTAGATCTTCAGGCGAACCATCTGCTTGCGGGCAAGGCGGTTCTTGGGAAGCATGCGGCGCACGGCGAGCATCATGACCCGGCGAGGGTCCCGCTCCATCTGGCGCTTCATCGGCATGACCTTGGCGCCGCCGGCGAAGCCGGAATGCGAGAAGTAGGTCTTCTGGTCGATCTTGTTGCCGGTCAGCTTGACCTGCTTGCAGTTCGTCACGACGACGAAATCGCCGCAGTCCACGTAATCGGTGTAAGTGACCTTGCCTTTTCCACGAAGTAGATCGGCGGCCTTCGTCGCGATGCGTCCGAGCACGAGGCC
>JAHFCD010000470.1 GCA_023249695.1 Elusimicrobiota bacterium | reverse complement strand
CGCGTGGGACCTGGGTCAGCTCGGCCTGGCCGAGATTCCCGAAGGCGCGCCGGAGCCCGCGACGTCGATATCCCTGCGCGCGGCCGCGGCCGACGCATTGATTCCCAGCGTGTCCGATCCCGAGGCGCCGGTGCGGCGCGCCGCCGTGTCCGCGCTGGGCAAGACGGGCGGGCCGGAGGTCGAAGGCGATCTGCTCTCCGCGGGCACCGACATCGACGCGGGCGTGCGCGGGGAAGTCGCCCTCGCGTTGTTCCGCCGCCGTTTCCTGAAGCGGGTGCCGGATTACTCGACGGCCAGCGTCAATAAGCTTCTCACCTTGGCCGAAGATCCGGACTCCGAGGTCCGTTGGCGCGCGCTGTACGCGTTCACCCGCTTTCCCGACGAGCGCGCCGCGAAGACGTTGACGCGGTCCGTGAAGGATTCCGACAAGGTCGCCCGACTTTTTGCCGTTCGATCGCTGTCGAAGCTCGGCCGTTCCGTCGACGTTTCTTTATTGTCCGACCCCGACCTCTACGTCCGCGCCGAGGCGGCCGCCGCGTTCGGCGCCGCCAAGGCCGCGGGAGAGCTTCCCTTATCCGTATTCTCGGATACCTCCGCGCACGTCCGCGCCGCCGCCGCCGACGCGGTCGCCGCGACGGGCGACGCCGGTCTCGCGTCGCGGCTCGAGACGATGGCGGACAAGGACGGACCGCTGGCCCGCGGCCGCGCCCTGATCGCGCTCGCGAAGCTCCGCGGCGGCGCCGAGGCCGCGCGTCTGGAGCGCGGGCGCAAGGACCCGCAATGGTGGGTCCGTTCGAAGGCCTTCGAGGCGAGCGCCTTCCTGCCCGACGCCGCCGCGATCCTGAGCGCGGGCGTCGCCGACCCCGATTCCCGGGTCGCCGCGCAGGCGCTCGAGACGTTGGCCGCTTCGACCGCGCCGCTCGCCGCCGCCGCGATCGAGACGGTCCTGCGCGATCCCAAATCCCAGCTCGAGCTGCTCGGCACGGCCGTCGACTCTGCGGCGGAGAGAAAATCCCCGGTGCTCGCCGACGCGCTGCGCGCGGCGTGGGGGCGCGCCGGCCTCACCGCCGAGGTCCGCGATTCCCTGCGCAAGGCGCTCAAGGCGTCCGGCGTGTCGGTCGCGGCGGGCCCGGGGCTCGACGCGCCGAAGACGTTCGCGCCCCTGTCCGCCTCGCCCACTTTGATTTTGGAAACGGAAAAGGGGACGGTCGAGCTCTTCCTCGACGCCGCGGCCGCGCCCAACACCGCGGCCGCGATCGCCGACGCGGCGCGGCGCGGCGTCTACGACGGGACGATCTGGCATCGCGTCGTGACCGCCTTCGTCGTGCAGGGCGCCGACCCGCGCGGCTCGGGCTGGGGCGACGACGGCTTCCGGCTCGTCGACGAGGCCAATCCGGCGCCGTTCCTGCGCGGGACGCTCGGCATGCCCAAGGCCGGCCCCGACACGGGCGGCTGCCAGCTCTTCGTGAGCCTCGTCCCCACGCCCCACCTCGACGGGCGCTACACCGCCTTCGGCCGCGTGACCGCGGGCATGGACGTCCTCGACGTCCTCGAGCCGGGCGACAAGATCCTCAAAGCGCGCCTGCGCTAGGACGCGGGCACGAATGAGACTCATCGCGGCTTGACAGACCGCGCGGTCCGGCTACACTGCGGATAGGCGTCGCCGTTCCTCGGCGATTTGGCCTATAATTTCCCATACTTGGCAATTACAAAAACCGACGAAGCCGCGCCGCCTCTGTCCGTCGTGGTCGCCGCCTACAACGTCGAAAAAGAGCTGGCCATACTTCTGGATTCCCTCTGTGCCTCCGAGTTCCGTGACTTCGAGGTCTGCCTGTGCGACGACGCGTCCACGGACCGCACTTCGGCGGTCGCGAAGTCCTATTCCGGCCGCCTCGCGCTGCGGATCACGACGAACCCGGGCAACCGCGGCGTGACGTTCTCCCGCAACGAGGCGCTGCGCCTGAGCGCGGCCGGGCGCGTGCTCTACCTGGACGCGGACGTCCGGGTCTACCCCGACACCATCGGCAAGCTCATGACGGGCTTCGACCGGACCGGCGCCGACGTGCTCGAGGGCATTTACAGCGACGTCGCGATCGACGGCGGCGTGTTTTCCAGCTACTACGCGTTGCTGGTCCATCACTCCTTTCTGGGCCCGGATGGCCCGGTCCCCTATAACGTCTTCAATGGCTGGTGCGCGCTGTGCAAGACGGACGTCATGCGCGGCCTCAACGGCCATACGGTCGTCGAGAAGGGCGTCGAGGTCGAGAACGAGATGCTCGGCCGCGCCTTGGTCGCGGGCGGCTTCCGGCTGCTGCTCGATCCCGGCGTCGCCGTCGACCATCATTGGCGCGGCCCGCGCCGGCTGCTGTTCCGGTTCACCTCGCGGGTCTACTGGTGGGTGAAGATTTTCTTCGCCTACGACCGCCGGTTCGAGTCCGCGCTGACGACGCGCGACTACGGCCTCGGCACGCTCTGCTTCCCGATGGCGGCCGCGACGGCGGCGCTGACGCCGCTCGATCCGCTCTACGCCGTCCCGGCCCTGGCGTTCCTGGCCGCGTACCTGTCCTCCTGGGGGCCGTTCTTCGCGTTCGTCCTGAAGCGCCGGGGGCCGGCGTTCCTGCTGCTCAGCGTGCCGATCAGCTG
>JAHFCD010000469.1 GCA_023249695.1 Elusimicrobiota bacterium | reverse complement strand
GGATCGACGAGCGCCTGTGGGTGGGGCCTCGCCTGGAGGCGGCCCTCGGCGTGGCCCCCGAGAAGATCCTGTTCTGCGAGCATCACCTTTCGCACGCCGCGAGCGCGTTCCTCTGCTCGTCGTACGACGACGCGGCGACCTTGACCGTCGACGGCGTCGGCGAATGGGCCACGGCCGCGATCGGCCGCGGCCGCCGCGCGAGCGCGACCGCCGCCTTCGACCTGTCGCTCGACGTCGAGCTGCGCTATCCGCACTCCCTCGGCCTCCTCTATTCGGCCTTCACCGCGTACCTGGGCTTCGAGGTCAACGAGGGCGAATACAAGGTGATGGGCCTCGCCCCCTACGGGACGCCGCGCTACGCCGATCAGGTCCGCAAGATGATCGAGCCGTTCGCCGACGGCTCTTTCCGCCTCGATCTCGACTGGTTCGCGTTTCATCGCGACCCCGCGCGCTCCTTCTCCCGGCGCTTCGAGGACGCGTTCGGCCCCGCGCGATCCCCGGAGTCCGGAGATCCCGCCGGCGACAAGCGCCTGTGCGACGTCGCCGCGAGCGTCCAGCTCGTCTGCGAGGAGCTGATGCTGGGCCTGGCGCGCGAGGCGCACCGCCGCACGGGCGCTTCGCGGCTTTGTCTCGCGGGCGGCGTGGCGTTGAACGCCGTGTCGAACGCGCGCCTTCTGCGCGAGACGCCGTTCGAGTCGATCTGGATCCAGCCCGCCGGCGGAGACGCGGGCGGCGCGCTCGGCGCGGCGCTGTACGCCGCTCACGCGCTCGGCGCCGCCCCCGCGCGCTATGAGATGAAGCGCGTCGACCTCGGCGCCGAGCATCCGGCGGCCGACGCGGCGGCGGCGCTGAAGGCCGCCGGCCTTCCGTTCGTCGAGCTGCGCGGGGAGGACGAGCTGTGCGACCGCGTCTCCGGGCTCCTCGCCGAGGGCAAGGTCGTCGGCTGGCACCAGGGCCGCTCCGAGTGGGGGCCGCGCTCTCTCGGCCAGCGCTCGATCCTCGCCGATCCGCGCCCGGCGGGCATGAAGGACACGGTCAACGCGAAGATCAAGTTCCGGGAGCTGTACCGCCCGTTCGCGCCGTCGATCTGCGCCGGCGCCGCGGCCGAGTGGTTCGAGCTGCCGGGCTCCGCGCCGGATCCGTATCGCTTCATGCTCGCGACCGCGAAGACGCGCGAGGATCGGCGCGAGCGCCTGGCCGCCGTCACGCACGTCGACGGCAGCGCGCGCGTGCAGACCATCGATCCGGCGCAGAGCCCGCTGTATCACCGCCTCGCGGAATCGGTGGGCCGCCGCCTCGGCGCGCCCGCGGTCCTCAATACTTCCTTTAATCTGAAGGGCGAGCCGATCGTGGAAACGCCCGCCGACGCCGTCGCGACTTTTTTGGCGAGCGGCATGGACGCGCTCGCCGTCGGCCCTTTCCTGACCACGGGCCGTCCGGAAAATCCGCAGCCCAGGAGGCAGACATGGGAATCGTCAAAGACGCAGCCCGACGGCTTGGGGTGGTGAACGGCCTGTTCGCCTTTCTGTGGCGCAAACGCCTGTGGTGGATGATCCCGATCTTTCTGGCCGTCGCGGTCGTCGGCTTTATCGTCGCGCTGGCCGCGCACCCCGCCGCCGCGCCCTTCATCTACACCTTATTTTAAAATAGGGGCTTGACAGAAACCGCCGGTCAGTGTATAATACTGTCAGTCACGCAGTGACCATAAGTCATGACAGTCCTCGAACGAAAAGAAAGGGAGTTCCAGCAGCGGGAGGATCAGATCCTCGCCGCGGCGCTGTCGTTATTCAACCGCGACGACTGGCAGACGGTGACGATCGATCAGATCGCGGCCAAGGCGGAGATCGGCAAGGGCACGATCTACAAGCACTTCGAGAGCAAGGACGAGATCTACGCCCGTCTCGTCGTCAATTTCTTCTCCGGCATCCAAGAGAAGATCAAGACGCGCGACACGACCAAGCCGGTCCTCGATCAAATCGCCGGCGTCATGCGCACCTTTTGGGAGAGCTTCCAGGGCCGCCCCGATTACCGTCGCCTCGAGCGCTACTGCCGCCGCGATGATTTTCGCAAGACGGTGGGGGCAAAGATGGCCCGCGAGCTCGACGCGCTCGACGAGGGCTTCATGGCGGTGCTCGATCCGCTCATACAGCTCGGCCTGGCCGAGGGCGTTCTCGAGCCGCGTCCCGCCGAATTCATCCACTTGGCGATGCATGCCGCGGTGATCGGCCTGCTCGAAATCGAGGGCGGCGCGTGCGGCGGCGACGGAATCCCGCCCGAGACGGCGTTCAAGGAAATCTGTGAGTTTACGTTGCGTGGAATTTCGAAGAGGTAGGAGAGAAGATGATTTTTTTTGCTTCGATTGTGACTGGTAGTCACAAATGGAATGTTGGTCATAGTCTGGCGTTCGCAGTGACCTTGGCGCTTGTCAGTGGTGCGCCGGCCAGGGCGTCTGAGTTGTCGGTGGCGGATTACCTCGGCCAGGTCGCCGAGCGCCACGACGGCGCCAAGGCCGCGGCGGAGGCCGAGGCGGGCGCGCGCGGGCGCGCAAGGGAAGGCGAGATTCGCCTGGCTCCGACCTTGTTCGTGGAGGGAGAGAAATCCCTCGACGCCGCGCCGAAGAACTTTCCCGCGGCCGAAGGCGAGCGCG
>JAHFCD010000468.1 GCA_023249695.1 Elusimicrobiota bacterium | reverse complement strand
TGGGCGGCTCCTTCGCGCGCGGCCGCGATCAGGACGTCGGCCATGTAGTCGATCATCGGCGGGGTCAGGCCCGGATACACGCCGAGCCAGAAGGTGTGCGTGGCGACCCGGTCCGTGTTCGCGAGCCCGCCGACGACCCGGTGATGGCGTCCGGCGAAGTAAGGCTGGCGCGTGATGTTGCCGGCGAACAGCAGGCGGGTGCCGATCTTCGCGGCGTTCAGGCGGCGCAGGATCTCGGCGCGGGTGAACGGGGCGCCGTCGCGGACGGTGATCGGGTAGCCGAACCACGCGGGGTCGCTGCCGGGAGTCGCGCGTGGCAGGATCAGGTGCTCCTCGACCTCGGCCAGGCGCCGGGACAGGTGGAGGAAGTTGGCCTTGCGCGCCGCGATCATCGAGCCGAGTCGGTCCATCTGCGCCAGCCCGACGGCGGCCTGCATGTCGGTGATCTTGAGGTTGTAGCCGACGCGGGAATAGATGTACTTGTGGTCGTAGCCCGGAGGCAGCGCGCCCAAGGTCCAGCCGAAGCGCTTGCCGCAGGTGTCGTCCTTGCCCGTCGCGCACCAGCAGTCGCGTCCCCAATCCCGCAGCGACTCGAGGACCGTCGCCAGCCGCGCGCTGTTCGTGAACACGGCGCCGCCTTCCCCCATCGTGATGTGGTGGGCCGGGTAGCAGCTGAGCGTGCCGATGTCCCCGAAGCCGCCGACCTGGCGCCCGCCGTAAGTCGAGCCGAGCGCGTCGCAGCAGTCCTCGATGAGGCGGAGGTCGTGCTTGCGCGCGACCGCCAAGACGGCGTCGAGGTCGAACGGATTGCCGAGCGTGTGCGCCAGCATGATCGCGCGCGTGCGGGGGCCGACCGCCTCCTCGAGCTTCGCGACGTCGATGTTGTAGGTGCCGAGCTCGACGTCGAGGAAGACGGGGACGAGGCCGTGCTGCAGCTGCGGATTGACCGTCGTCGGGAAGCAGGCGGCGACGCCGACGACCTCGTCGCCCGGCCGGAGCGCCCGCTCGCCGTGCTCCTCGCTCGCCAGCGCGGCGACGGCGAGCAGGTTGGCCGAGGAGCCCGAGTTGACGGTCAGCGCGTGCTTGACGCCGAGGAAGGCCTTTAGGCGCTTCTCGAAGCCGTCGTTGAAGCGGCCGGCGGTCAGCCAGAAGTCGAGCGAGGAGTCCACCAGCGAAGACACCTCCTCGGGGCCGAAGAAGCGTCCCGACACGGGCACCGGCGAGGTTCCCGCGACGAACGGCTTCGGCGCGTGGTGCTCGCGGGCATAGTCGGCCGTCAGCGCGAGGATCTTGGCGCGGAGCTCGGCTTCGGTCACGATTTCCCCCATGCGAGGCCCAGGCTCCGCGCCTTCGCCTCGTAGCGGTCGATCTGCAGGTTCGAGAAGACTTCGCCGTCGAAATCGCCGCCCTCATGCTGGGCCTTGTACCAGCGCACGGCCTCGGCGACGGCCTCGGCGGGGTCGTAGGCCGCGCGCCAGCCGAGCGCGCGGCGGGCCTTCGCGCCGTCGAGCGTGAGCGTCGCGGCCTCGTGGGGCCCCGAGACGCGGCCGAAGCGCGCGGAGCCGCGCCCCCAGGATTTCAAGGCGAGCTCGACGATCTTGCGCACCGGCAGGCCGCGCGAGGAAGCGGGCCCGAAGTTCCAGCCTCCGGAAAAACGCGCCGGCGCGGCCGCGAGGCGCGCGCCGAGCCAGAGGTAGGCCGAGGTCGTCTCGAGCACGTGCTGCCACGGGCGAATCGAACCGGGGCTGCGCACGACGACGGGGCGTCCGGCTCCGAGCGCGCGGACGCAATCCGGCAGCAGGCGGTTCACCGACCAGTCGCCGCCGCCGATGACGTTGCCCGCGCGCGCGCAGGCCAAGCCCGCGCGGCTTCCGGAAAACCAGCTGTGCCGGTAGGAGGCCGCGACCAGCTCCGCCGCGCCCTTGCTGGCGCTGTACGGATCGCGCCCGCCCATCGGATCGCTCTCGCGACGCGGGCGCCCATCCTCGGGATTGTCGTAGCACTTGTCGCTCGTCACCACGACGACGGAGCGGACCGGCGCGCACGCGCGCGCGGCGTCGAGAACGTGCGCGGTGCCGAGGACGTTCGTCGCGAAGGTCTCCACCGGCTCCTGATACGAGCGCAGCACGAGCGGCTGGGCGGCGAGATGAAACACATGAGAGGGACGATGGCGCCGGAACGCCCGTTCGACGGCGGCGCGGTCGCGCACGTCGCCGAAGACGGACGTCATCCCGCGTCCGACCGCCGCGGCGGCGAAGAAGCCGCGCGCGCCGTGCTCCGGCGGCAGGGAGAAACCGATGACCCGCGCGTCGAGCCGCTTCAGCCACAGCGACAGCCAGCCGCCCTTGAAGCCGGTGTGGCCCGTGACGAGAACCGTCCTTCCCCGGTACGCGCGGGCCAGGGCGCTCACCGCGGCCGCCACGGGGCTTCGCCGGAGCTCCACATCGAGTCGAGCAGCTGCTTATCGCGCAAGGTGTCCATCGGCTGCCAGAAGCCCTCGTGCCGGAAGGCCATCAGCTCGCCGTCGGTGGCCAGGCGCTCGAGCGGGGTCCGTTCGAGGATCGTTTCATCGCCGGCCATGTAGTCGAGGACCTTCGGCTCGAAGACGAAGAAGCCGCCGTTGATCCAGCCTTCGCCGGTCTGCGGCTTCTCGG
>JAHFCD010000467.1 GCA_023249695.1 Elusimicrobiota bacterium | reverse complement strand
GGCGGATTCGTCGAGAGCCGCCTGCGCCCGTGGCCCCGCGTGCACCGGCTCGTCGAGCAGCTGGCGCTCGGCGCCGCGGTGCTGCGCTCCCCCGCCGCCGCCGCGCAGGCCGCGGCGCTCAGCCTCGTGCTGTGGACCGTCGACGCGGCCTTGTACTGGGCCTCGGCGTACGCGCTTGACCTCGGCGCGATCATGAACTATCCGCGCGCGATCCTCACGCTGTCGTGGGCGGGGGCGATCTCCGCGATCCCGGCCGCGCCCGGCGGGATCGGCACGTTCGAGGCCTTCGTCGCGTCGATCCTGCACACGTTCGGCGCCTCGCCCGAGCTCGCGCTCGCCTACGCGCTTCTGACCCACATGATCATGTATCTTCTGGTGACGGTCACGGGCCTCGTGTTCCTTTCGCGCGAGGGCGTGTCGCTCGCGCAGCTGCGCGAGCATGTCGAGAGCAACAAATGAAGCTGAGCCTCCTAGGCATACTGGCGTGCCCCGTCTGCGGCGGCGACCTCAAGTTCGCCGTGCTCGAGGCCTACCCGCGCCACGACTCCGAGGTCGAGGAAGCCACCTTGGCGTGCAAGTCGTGCGCGCGCGAATACCCGGTCACCGGGGGCGTGCCGCGCCTGCGTCCGCCGGACCCCGTCGCCCGCGCGACCGCGAAGACGCGCGACGCGTTCGGCTGGGAGTGGCTGCGCTACCCCGGGTCGCTTCCCGGCGACAAGGAGACTTTCCTCGAGGAGACGATGCTGCCGCCGCACGAGTTCGCGGGCAAGCTCGTCCTCGACGCGGGCTGCGGCATGGGCCGCTATAGTGCTGTCGCACTATCTTTAGATGCGGAGGTCGTCGCCGTCGACATGTCCGAAAGCCTGCAGCGCGTCGTCGAGCGCGCCCGCAAGGAGCCTAAGCTCCACCCCGTCGAGGCCGACCTCCTTCATCCGCCCTTCAAGAAAGGCGTCTTCGACATCGCCTACAGCCAGGGCGTCCTGCACCACACCGCCGACACGGCCGCCGCGTTCAAGGCCGTCGCCGCGCTCGTCAAGCCGTACGGCTTGTTCTCGGTGTGGCTGTACGGCAAGGCCGGACGCTTCGCAGACTTCGCGACGAATCCGCTGAAGCCGGGGCGCGACTGGATCGCCCGCCGCCGGCGCCTGGCGTGGCTCATCGTCCTCGCGCGCCACGCCGTCAGCGACTTCGTGCGCCTGTTCACGACGCGCCTGCCCGTCCCCTTCGTCTACGCGCTGTGCTATCCGCTGACCTGGCTCGGCGTCGTGCCCGGCCTCAAGTGGTTCACCTATTCGGTGGACCCGCGCTATCAGGTCCGTCTCATCGAGAACTTCGACTGGATTTCGCCGCCCTACCAGTGGCATCACACGAAGGAAGAGCTGCTCCGGTGGTACGCCGACGAGGGCTTCACGGTGCTCAACGTCCTGCCTCACGGGCTGGTGCCCAAGCCCGGCGCCCTGGGCCGCAAGACCGCGAAATGAACCCACCGCGGACGCGGGTCGTCATGGTGAGCGCCGGATTTTGGCCCGCCGTGGGGGGCGCGGAGCGCCAGGCGCTCGAGCTCTCGCGCGAGCTGCGGGCGCGCGGCGCGGGCGTGATCGTGCTGACGCGCCGCGTCGCCGGCGCCGCGTCCCGCGAGGAGATTCACGGCGTCCCGGTGCGGCGCCTGCGGGTGTTCGGGACCGGCGCGCTCGACTCGCTCTCGTTTCTCTTCGGGGCCCTCGGCTGGCTGCTCAAGCACGCGGGCGACTACGACGCGATCCACGCGCACCTCGCCGGCTCGCCCGCGCTCGCGGCGGCCCTGGCCGGACGGTGGCTGGGCAAGCCCGTGCTGGTCAAGCTCGGCGGCGGCCGCGGCATCGGGGAGCTCGCGGTCTCTTCGCGCACGGGCCTCGGCCGCCTGAAGCTCCGTCTCCTGGCTTTTCTCGGCCCGCGCTTTCTCGCCGTGGTCCCCGACCTCGCCGTCGAGGCCCGGGAGCATCTCGGCGGCGCGTCGATCGAGGTGCTGCCCAACGGCGTGGACACCGAGCGCTTCAAGCCCGTTTCCCCCCAGGAGAAGCGGGAGCTGCGCGCGCGTCTGGGCTGGACGGGAACGGTCTTCCTGTACACGGGACGCCTGTCGTGGGAGAAGCGCCTGCCCTGGTTTTCTCGAATCTGGAGCGAAGCGGCCAAGGATCGGGACGCGATCCTGATCCTCGTCGGCGCGGGCCCCGAGGCGATTCCTCCGGCCCCCCGCGTCCTCGTTCTGCCGTCCGTCGACGACGCGGCCGAGCTCGCCGCCGCGGCCGACGCGTTCGTCCTGCCGTCGGTGTCCGAGGGGCTGTCGAACTCGCTCCTCGAGGCGATGGCCTCCGGGCTTCCCGTGATCGCGAGCGCGGTGGGGGGGACGGCGGAGACCGTCGAGGACGGGAAGACGGGCCTTCTGTTCGGAAAGGACGACGACAAGAAAGCGGCGGAACAGATTCGACGGATCATCAACGACGAGGAATTGAGAGTTCGCCTGGGGACCGGCGCGCGTCGCGAAGTCGAGCGGCGATATTCGATCGCGCGCGTCGCGGAACGGCTGTTGGAATTGTACTCGGGTCAGCCATGAATCGCGGCGAGCGCTTCGCGCGCAACGTCGGCTGGGGGTTGGCCGGCCAAGGCGCGGTCGCGGCCATCAATCTCCT
>JAHFCD010000466.1 GCA_023249695.1 Elusimicrobiota bacterium | reverse complement strand
CTGATTGGCGAAGGCGGCGAACAGCGCGCCGTCCACCGCGGACTCGAAGTCGGCGTCGGCGAACACGATGTTCGGGTTCTTGCCGCCGAGCTCGAGGGTGACCTTCTTGAGGTTGCCGGTCGCCGCGATCGCGATCTTGCGGCCGGTGACCGTGCCTCCCGTGAAGGCGACCTTGTCGACGAGCGGGCTCTCCGCCAATTCCTCGCCGGCGCCGGCGCCGGGGCCGGAAACGACGTTGACGACGCCCGGCGGCAGGCCGGCCTCGGAGATCAGGCGCGCGAGGAATAACGCGGTGAGCGGGGTGAGCTCGGAGGGCTTGAGGACGACGGTGCAGCCCGCGGCGAGCGCCGGGGCGATCTTCCACGCGGACATCAGCAGGGGGTAGTTCCACGGGATGATCTGGCCGCAGACGCCGACGGGCTCGCGGACGACGAAGCTCAGGGAGTTCGCGGGCACCGACATCGTCTCGCCGTGGATCTTCGTGGCCAGGCCGCCGTAGAACTCGAAGCAGTTCGCCGCGTCGGCGACGTCGTACTCGGCCTCGGCCAGCGGCTTGCCCATGTTGCGGACCTCGAGCTCGGCCAGGGCCTTCGCGTTCGCGCGGATCAGATCGCCGATCTTGAAGAGAAGCTTGCCGCGGTCCTGCGCGGTGGTCTTGCGCCAGGGGCCCTCGTCGAACGCCCGGCGGGCGGCGACGATCGCGAGCTTGACGTCCACGCGGCCGGCCTCCGGCACGAGGGCGAGAAGCTCGCCGCTGGCGGGGTCGGTGATCTCGCGCACGCCCCCGTTCTTCGCCTTGACGAACTTGCCGTCGATGAGCATGTCATAGGTCTTCGTCGAAGTTTTGACCGCGGTTTTCATAAATGTCTCCTACTGAGCGTGATATTTGGGGCCCTTGAAGCGGGTCCGGGACCAGAAAAACCAGATTCCGAGCAGGACGGCGAGCACCTTGACCATCATCTGCCCAGCCCCCTGGTTGGGCGGCAGGACGAACAGGACCGAGATGAAGGCGATCCAGAGGATCGCGACGACGGCGATGGCCGTGCTGAACGGGCCCAGGTTCCAGGGCCCGATCTCGCCGCCCTTGCCGGTGAGCCGGGCGTACATTCGCGCGACGATCGGCAGGCCGTAGGAGAGATACAGGCAGATGACGGCGATCGAGAGCACCGCGCTGTAATCCTTCACGGAAACGGCGAGCAGCAGGGCGAAGGCGAAGAGGCCCCAGATCGCGTTGGCCGGGGTCTGATATTTCTTGCTGACGGAGGCCCACAGCGCGTGCGCCGGGAGCCCGCCGTCGCGGGAGAACGCGAAGACCATGCGCGAGGCGGAGGTCATCGCGCCCAGGCCGCACAGCCACATGGCCCCGCAGATCAGCCAGACGAGCGCGGCTCCCATGCCGGGGCCGAGGCGCAGCTTCATCACCTCGATGAGCGCGTTGTCGCCGAAGGCCGTCGCCTGCGCCAGGTCCGGGATCGACAGGGTGATCGCGGCGAGCATCAGGAAGCCGAATACGATCGAGACGGCGACCGCGATGAATATCCCCCACGGCGCGTTGCGGCGCGGATCGTGCGTCTCCTCGGTCACGTGGGCGGAGGCGTCGTAGCCGGTCAAGGTCCACTGCGCGAGGAGCAGTCCGACGATGAAGCTGTAGCGCGGCGAATACCCGTCGGTGGAGTTGAATTTGAAAAGGAAGCTCACCGGCTGGGCGAAGCCCTTGAGGCACAGGACGATCAGGATGAAGAAGACGACCGCGATGTGGTACCAGGCCGAGAAGTCGTTGAGCCAGGAGACGACGCGGATGCCGAGATGGTTGAGCAGGGCGTGGGAGAACATGAGGGCCGTGAACACGGCGATCGTCGTGGACGGCTGCGCCGGCAAGCCTAATAAGCCGATGACGAAGTTCGCCAGCCCCCAGTCGATGCCGGCCAGGATGGCGAACTGGCCCATCGTGTTGAAGCAGGCGGTGAACCAGCCCATCGCGCGCCCGCCCAGGAAGCTCGACCAGTGATACAGCGCGCCGGCGGTCGGGTAGGCGGAGGCGAGCTCGGCCATCGAGAGGGCGACCGCCATCGTGAAGAACGAGACGAGCAGCCAGCCCGCGCTCATCTGCAGGGGGCCGCCGTGCTGGAGGCCGTAGCCGAACAGCTGGGTCGCCCCGGTCAGGATCGAGATGACGGAGAAGCTGATCGCGAAATTCGAGAAGCCGCCCATGTCGCGCAGAAGCTCCTGCGCGTAGCCCATCTTCTGGAGATCCTTCGCGTCCTGCTCGCGCTGGAGCCGGTCCTTATTCTCTTGGTCCAAGTGATCTCCCGCCCGTCGTCATTTCGCTAAGAGTCGGGATATTTTAGCAGATGAGAAGGCCCCGCCGGGATCGCTCCCGACGGGGCCTTTTCCGACGTCGCGCGCTTCTTAAGGAACGATGCGGGCGGTCTTGATGTAGTCGAGGCGGGGGAAGTTCGCCTTCAGGTAGGCGTTACCCTGGGACTGGATGGCGCCCTGGTCCGGGGACTCGCCGTATTCGAGGTTCAGCGCGCCCAGCACCGGCGAGCCGTCGACGACGTTGCCGAAAGGCGTGAAGCCCTGGCCGTCGAGGAAGGCGTTGTCCCCGAAGTTGAAGAAGAACTGGGTCGTGCGGCTGTTCGGCGCGCCGGTCTTGGCGAACGTGACGTAGCCGGGCTT
>JAHFCD010000465.1 GCA_023249695.1 Elusimicrobiota bacterium | reverse complement strand
CGGCAGACCAAGGTCGTGCGTTCCGACGAGTTCGACACGGTCCCGAACTCCCGCGTCCAGGGCTTCAACGAGCTGCTCATCGGCGGCGTGTTCAAGGCCGACGCTGAGTACCTCAAGCGCGAGCTCAAGTGGACCAATACCGTCGAGGCCGAGTACGCGAAGAGCCGCCTCGAGCCGCGCAACGCGCCCGCGACGACGAACGTCGCCGCCAACCGCCTGATGCTGCTGACCCTCGGCACGCGCCGGGCCGGCGGCATCCGCCAGGAGTGGCTCGCGCGCTCTTGGGGCCCCTCGGTGGGCCTGCAGTACGACGGGGAGTTCGAGGCGGCGATCGGCCTCAAGCGCAAGCAGGTCTACAGTTTGTTTCCCGGCGTCGAGTTCTTCGACGGCACCTTCATCCGCTCGCTCGAGCTCTCCGGCATCATCAAGCGCGACCTCGGCCGCGAGCCGCCGAACACCCAGAGCGGTCTGCGCCTGCGTTCGGTCTTCTCCCGCGAGATCGGCCCGTCGAAGGCCCTGCTCCAGGGCGAGCTCTGGAACAACTACTTCTTCCTGACCAAGCAGGACACCGCAGGCGACCTGCGCCTGGAAGGAGACTTCAACGTCAAGCTGCGCATACCGGTGCGGAAATACCTGTCGGTCGCGCCGTTCCTCGACTTCTACTGGTTCCAGCTCAAGACCCGCCCCAACAAGGGCTACAGCGTGACGATGGGCGTGTCGATCGGCTTCTCGCGGCTGTGGAAGCCGCAGTACGAAGACTTCTAGATGCGCGCGATAACCTTGATCGCCAGCGCCACCGAGATCGTCTGCGCCCTCGGGCTCGAGGGCGTCCTCGTCGGACGCTCGCACGAGTGCGACTATCCGCACTCCGTGCGGAAGTTGCCCGTTATAACCGAGCCGTCGATCGACGTCGGCGGGACCAGCGCCGACATCGACCGCCGGGTCCGCGAGGCCGCCCGCGACGCGGTCTCGATCTACCGCGTCGACGACGCCCTGCTCGCCGCGCTCAATCCCGACGTGCTCATCACGCAGACCCAGTGCGAGGTGTGCGCCGTGAGCCTCAAGGACGTGGAGGCGGCGCTGGCCCGGCGCATCGGCCTCGCGCCGCGCCTCGTCTCCCTCAATCCGAACTCCCTCGGCGACCTGCGCGCCGACATCCGCCGCGTCGCGGCGGCGCTGGGCGCGCCGATGAACGGCGAGGAGCTCGTCGCCTCGCTCGACGACCGCATGGACCGCGCGGCCGCGAGGGCCAAGGGCCTCCCGCGCCGCACGGTCGTCGTCGTCGAGTGGATGGACCCGATCATGTCCGCCGGGAACTGGACGCCGACCTTGGTCGCGCGCGCCGGCGGCGACGAATTATTCGGCGTCGCGGGCCGCCACTCCGGCACGATGGCGTGGGACGAGCTCCAAAAGGCCGACCCGGAGGTGCTGATCGTCGCGCCGTGCGGCTTCGACATCGCCCGCGCCCGGGGCGACCTCTCGGCGCTCGCGGGACGGCCCGGCTTTTCGGAGCTGCGCGCCGTGCGCGAGGGCCGCGCCTACGTCGCCGACGGCAACGCGTTCTTCAACCGCCCCGGGCCCCGCGTCGTGGAGACGCTCGAGGGGCTCGTCGAGATGATCCATCCCGGAATCCCCGGCTTCGGGCGCAAGGGCGAGGTTTACGAGCCGTTGTAGGTCCTCGGTCCCAAATGGCCCTAGGCTGTCTGTCGCGTAAAAAGGGGCCATGACGACGCCCCCGCGGCGCTCGCCGTCGAGCTAGAATCGGCTTATGATCGCGGCGCTGCTGCTTCTCCTGGCCTCTGTCGCGCACGCCGGCGTCGTCCGCGCCCCCGTCGAGCTTACGCGCGCGGGCTTCGCCCCGGCTCTCGCCCCGCCCACCCCGATCTTGCCGTCCTATCTGAGCGTCGCCGATCCCGCCGATGCCGTGCGCCTGTCCGCCGTGCTGCGGGCGGCGCAGGCCTCGCCGACCGCCGTCGCCGTGCTGGCTCGGGTCGCCCGCGCCGCCGAGGCCCGCGGCCGCCCGGTCGTCGTGGAAGTCGTGAAGATGAAGGAGAGCGGCACCTGGAACCTCGACTGGGGCGTCCTCAGCCTGCGCCGGCGCGACCTCGACGACGCGCCCCGCGCCAACGTCGCGACGATCATCCACGAGCTTCAGCACATGCTGCAGACCCAGGAGGCCGTCCCCTCGGATCTGCTCGAAACGGAGCTCGAGGCCTACGTCGTGGATTTCCGCGTCGGGCGCGAGCTCGGCGATCAGCCCCGGCGGGGCTCCTACGACGCCCGCGCCCAGGCGGCCTTCAAAAAAGGGCTCGAGCCCTTCCTGGAATTCCTGCGCAAGGAATACCCCGAGGACGCCCAGCTGCACAAGACGCGCGCGAAGGCCTACGCCGCCCGCCTCCAGCGCGGACTCGAGACCTCGACGGCGAAGCTCGAACGGCTCAACGCCGAACGAAAGTCAAGGCTGCGGGTGCTCGACCAGATGCGCGGCCTCGGGCATGCGGAAAACGAGCTGAACAATTACCGCCAGGACGCGATCGGCCCGCTCGACGCGGCGATCGCGACGATGAGCCGCGCGATCGACTGGGCCCGCCAGGACCTCGCCGTGCTCGCGAACCCCGAAACCCGCGCGAAGGCCCGCGCCTACGCGCGCTCCGTGATCCGCCGCGCGCGTGCCTTCCAGACGAT
>JAHFCD010000464.1 GCA_023249695.1 Elusimicrobiota bacterium | reverse complement strand
TGACGGGCGCCACCGTCGTCATGAGGATCGCGCCCGGCGTCGAGAAGGTACGCGCCGACCAGAACCTGCTCTATCGCATACTCGCCAACCTGGTCGCCAACGCGATGAAGGCGGCGCCCGGCGCGAACCCGGTCGAGGTGGATTGCGGGTTCAACGGCATCGCCGCGCGCTTCGTCGTGTCGGATCGCGGCTGCGGCGTGCCCGACGAAAACAAAAAAATAATCTTCGACAAGTACGTCACCAGCGGCCGCAAGGGCTCCGCGCTGGACACCGGCACGGGCATCGGCCTCAGCTTCTGCCACGCGGCGGTCGCCGCCCACAAGGGGCGGATATGGGTCGAGGACCGGCCCGGAGGCGGCAGCCGCTTCGTGTTCGAGCTTCCTCAGAGCGGCTGACCGCATGCGCGCGCTGGCCCTGATCGTCCTGCTGAGCCCGGCGCGGGCCCTCGCCGCCCCGCCCAAGACCGCGGACCTCGGCGCGCAGTTCCCCGACGCGGCCGTGCGCAATCAGGGCGCCACCGGCAGCTGCCACATCTTCACGACCGTCTCCCTGATCGAGGCCGCGCTGTACCGGCGGCACGGCCTGCACCTCCCCCTCTCCGAGGCCGACCTGTTCGTGCGCAAGGTCGTCGCCGATCCGGACTACTACGACCGCGCGCGCCGGGCCGTCGGCGCCGGCGACGGCGCGGCCTCGGCCTACACCTTCGTCGAAAGCGGCTCGCCCTACGACGACATCGTCTTCGCCCTCGAGCACGGGGTGGCCAAGGGCGCGACCGCGCCGTGGAGCGCGTTCGCCGCGCGCTACGACGCCTACCGGATCAAGCGCAAGAGCGAGATCGAGGAGAAGCGGGACCGCGTCGTCATGACCGCCGGCGGGGTCGAGCAGGTCAAGAAGGATTACGACGAGATCGGCCGCAGCGAGGCGTCGGGCAACTCCGACCATTTCGCCCAGGTCGCGCGCGCCAACCTCCGGCGGGTCGAGGTGAAAATCGACCAGGCTCACGCGTACAGCCTCACGAGCTTCCGGGCCTTCCTCGACCAGATCGCCGGGAAATCCCCGGCCGAGGCGCAGGCGCTCCTGCTCGGCGACCCCAAGGTCCTCGCCGCCGACCGCGCGTCGGTCAAGGCGATGACCGGGCCCTTTCGCGTGCGCAAGCTCGATTTCAAGACGGACTGCAAGGACGCGGGCGCCGCCCAAAAAGCCGGCCTGCTCGCCGCGCTCAATCACGGCATCCCGGTCACGATCGCGATGGAGCTCGGGGGCGTGAAGGAGTGGGGCCAGGAAAAAGCCAAGACCGCCCGCCACGCCTTCACGATCACGGGCTACGACCGCGACGCGAGCGGAGGCGTCGTCCTTAAGAGCCGCAATTCCTGGGGCGGAGACAACCCGGACGTGCCGGAAAGCGGGTTCTGCCGGATCTCCCGCGTCGTCGCCGTGCTCACCGACAAGGAATAGAGCGCCCGCCGAAGCCCTGAAACGAGCGGCTAAAACGCCGTTTTTTCGATTGACGCGCGGCCCGCGCTTTGGGACCATTGGACCCATGAACAACATAGGCCTGTCGGTCGCGCTCCTGCTGTCGGCGTCGTCGGCGTTCGCCGAGGACTTCCCCCCTCAGATCGCCCCGCCCGCGGCCCAGGATCTCTGGGTCACCTTCGACCGGGCGGACCTCGCCAAGCCCCAGGCCGCGAACTTCCCCCTCTCGGCGCCGGTCGCCTCCGACGGGCGCACCGCGGTGTACAAGGTCCGCCCCGACATGCTCCCGATCCTGTCGCAGTTCATGCACGACCGCTTCCAGCGCTGCGCCGGCTACCTCGCTCACGGCACGGAGGCGGCGGCGCGGGCCTCGATGCGCCCGACCGCGATCGGGCCGCGCGCCGCGTACACGCTCGACCAGCAGGCGACGGTGACGCCGCTCGTCGCCGGCGTCAAGGAAGCGAGCCTGCGCGGCACGATCAGCGCGATGGCCGCGTACAACAACCGCTACTACCAGTCCGAGACCGGCGCAGAGGCCGCGCGCTGGCTGAAGTCCCGCTGGTCCGAGCTCGCGGCGAAAATCCCGGGCGCCTCCGCCGAGCTGTTCGCGCACTCCGCTTGGAAGCAGCCCTCGGTCATTCTGACGATCCCCGGCTCGGGGCTGCCCGACGAGATCGTCGTGCTCGGCGGCCACCTCGACTCGATCAACGGCTGGGGCAGCGCCGCGGCCCGGGCGCCCGGCGCCGACGACAACGCCTCCGGCATCGCGGTGCTGACCGAGGCCGCGCGCCTTCTCGCCGAATCCGGCTATCGGCCGAAGCGCACGATCCAGTTCATGGGCTACGCGGCCGAGGAAGTCGGCTTGCGCGGCTCGCAAGACATCGCGGCCAAGTACGCGGCGGCCGGCAAGAAGGTCGTCGGCGTGATCCAGTTCGACATGTCGAACTTCGCGGGGTCGGGCGAGCAGATCTTCATGCTCACCGACAACGTGGACCCGGCGCTCAGCGCGTTCACGGCCCAGCTCGTCGCCGCCTACACCGGCGTGACGGCGTCCACGACGGAGTGCGGCTACGGCTGCTCCGACCACGCCTCCTGGACGAAGAAGGGATACCCGTCCGCGATGGCCTTCGAGTCGTCCTTCGACGGCATGAACCACCAGATTCACACCGAGCGGGACACCCTGGCGACGTCGGGCGGCGACGCCTCGCACTCGGTGCCGTT
>JAHFCD010000038.1 GCA_023249695.1 Elusimicrobiota bacterium | reverse complement strand
GACGACGGGGCGGGAGACCGGCGCGGCGCTCGAGCGGTTGACGTCGCCGAAGAAGTAGTCGTGCATCTGGTTGAGGTGGTAGAACAGGTTCAGCTCGCCGTGAAGGTTGATCGGCGCGTCGGCCGTGGTCCAGACGTGGCTCGAGGTGTTCGGCGCGCCGTAGGAGGTCGGGCTCGTCAAGGTCAGGTAGCTCGACAGGGAAACGTCGTAGCCGTCCTTCTGGCCGCTCTCGTTCGACTTGAGGACCAGGTGCATGATCTTCCCCGCGACGGCGGCGCCGTTGAAGTTGCCGCGGTCGCCGATGAAGCTCGCGACCGGGTCGCCGTAGCCGTCGGTGATGCTCAATTGGTCGTCGTCGGCGATGCCGCCGCCGTTCTGGTCCGAGGTGTCCGCGCCGGTGAACTCGCCGACCTTGAAGGTGCTGAACACCGGCAAGAACTTGACGGCGGTCGGCGCCGCGAAGGTCAGATCGATCGTCGAAGTCGCGACGGCGGAATTCGGGTACGGATGCGGGGAGGAGGTCGGGGAGGCCAAGGTGTGCCAGACGCCCGCCCCGTTGTCGTAGTGCGCGCTCGGGCCCCGGAAGTTGGCCGCGTTGACGTAGAGGCCTTGATAGCCCATGCTGACCTTGCCGACCGCGCCGCCGCAGAAGAAGCCGTGCCCGAACACCGGGTCGCCGCCCGTCAGCGCGCGCGTGGACGCGTCGCCGATGTACACCCACTGGTTGTCGACGGGACGATTGCGGGCGGGGGTGCTCGACGGATCGATGTCGTACACGGAGCCCTGGACCACGCCCGAGGTCAGGCAGACCGCGAAGCGGAGGTTGTTGTAGCGGAACAGGATCTGGCCGGTGCGGGCGTCGACGTAGTAGCGCCAGGCGGCCTGCGTCGCCTTGATCTTCACCTTCCACGCCAGGTGGGCGCGGCCGGTCGTTTCGACGGGCAGCACCACCAGCGACGCCGACCCGTCGGCGATCCCGCGCGAGTCCGTCTCGGCGACGCGGACGGCGTCGCCGGCGGAGATCGCCGGCGCGAGATTGAGATTCAGGTCCGGCTCATAGGTCGAGTTGGCTCCGACGACCGAGCCGTTCTCGTCGAGGTGGACCTTGACGCGCGCGAACTCCACGGGCACGCCGCGGTAGGTCTGGCGGTAGAGCACGTGACGGTGGCCGTCGCCCTTGGTCTCCTTCTCGAGCTCGAGGGCGCCGGGATCCACGCCGAGCATGGTTCTCTGCTCCAGGAGGAACTGCCGCGCGATGGCCGCCGGCGGCGCCGAGCGCGGCGCCGTGCGGCCGTCGCTGAGCGCCTCGGGCGCGCCGGTGCGGGGATCGACGCGCAGCTTCCAGCGGCCCTCGTGCGCGGCGTTGAAGCGGGAGAATTCGCTTTGAAGGCCCGGGCGAGGGGCCCGTCGCGCGCGGCGCTCGAGCTTGTCGAGGCCGAACCTCTTGGCCTCCTCCTTCGCGCGCCCCGAGGGGCGCACGGCGGCGGCGGGCAGCGCCGCGGCGAAGAGCAGAGCGGCGACGACCAGGGCTCGCTTCACTGAGGGCCCCCCACGCGGCGGAGGCGGACGATGACGGCGGCCGCGGCCTCGGCGCGGATGCGCTGGGAGGCGTCGCCGCGCAGGGCCTTCGAGAGCAGCTCGAGGGCTTCCGGGCGGCGGGCGGCGACGAGCACGCGCACCGCGAGAGACTTGAGCTCAGGGTCGCCCTGGCCGAGGGTCAGGTCCGCCAGGCTCAGGTCCACTTCCTCCCCCCGTTCGGCCAGGCCGGCCTGGGCGATGAGGGCGAGCTCGGGCGCGGGCGCTTTTTCCAGCAGGGCCTTCAGCACGGTCGTCGATTCCGGCGCGTCCCGCCGGGCGAGGGAGCGCGCGGCCGCCAGGCGCACCCGTCCGCTCTTGTCCTTCAGGGCCGCGTCGAGAATGGCGGCGCCCGCGGGATCGTTGAACGCTCCCAGGGCCGCGCAGGCTTCGGCGCGCACGGAGATCGAGGCGTCGGAGGACGCCAGCTTGCCGAGGATGTCCCGGCCCTCGCGGCCGATCAGGCCGAGCGAGCGCGCGGCCGAGGCGCGCACGGCCTCGTCGGCGTCGGAGATGGCGCTGAGAAACGGCGCCGAGGCGTCGGCGGCCCCCAGGCGCGCCAAGGCGATGGCGGCGGCGTCGCGGACCTCGCCCTCGGGATCGTGGTGCGCGGAATTCAAGGCGGCCCGCGCGGCCTCGCCGGCGGTCTCGCCGAGCTTCAGAACGGCGCGGGCGCGCGCCGCGTCCCGCGCCATGCGCCGCAGCTCCTGCGAGGGGGTCGTGGGCGGGGCCCCGCCGGCAGTCTTGGTCTCGTCGATGAGGGCGGTCAGGCCGGCCACCTCTCCGAGGCGATAAAGGCTCGCCGCGGCGGCGATCCGCACGTCGGGATTGGCGTCGGTCAGGGCGCGCTTGAGAAAAGGGACCGCGGCGCGGTTGCCGAGCTGGCCCCAGGTCGCCGCGACAGTCGCGCGCACCTCGGCGTCGGGATCCGATCCCGACGAGGACAGAAGGGCCACGGCCTCCCTTCCGAGCTCGGCCCGGGCCGCGGCCGTCGATTTCACGACGGCGGTTTTGGCGGCCTGGGCGGAAATAGGGGTGAACGCCTGGCTGGCGGCGAGGAGGAGCATGCCCCAGTATGTTATCTGGAAGGCGTTACGGTAATATTTCAACGAGGGGGCTATATTGGTGCCGCACGCCTAAAGGTGGTGGGCCCGCCAGGAATCGAACCCGGATCACTTGGTTCGAAGCCAAGTACTCTATCCGTTGAGCTACAGACCCACTCCGGGAAGTTTAGGACATTCTATCCCCCCTCGCCAGGGGCAAGAAGCGGCTGAAATTCATACCGCCAGATGTAATCCAAGCCGAACCGCCAGAAGGGAATTTCCCGGGCCGCCGACCGCGCGAAGCATTCGCTCCAGCGCTCCAGTTCCGCGCGACTTTGCTGATAGAGATACGCGCGCCACGCCCGTTCGAGAATGGTACCTTTCAACCACCGTGCCAACCGCCGCTTGGCCGTGATTGCCGGCCCGAATTCCTGCGGGAGCCTGCTCCAGGCGCCGCCCGTGCGCAGGCGCCAAAGGATGGCGCTGAACGATCGCCGATCGTCGGCTCGCGGACGGCCGCCCTTTCGGCGAGACTTAAGGAATGGCGTCTTCTTCCTCGGCGGGAGCTCTCGGGCAATACGAGGCCAAAAATGAGGCTGAACGCCATGCCAATCGAATCCAGTCCGGTAGCGCATACCATTATACGATCGAAGGGCGCATAAAGTTTCATCCCGGGCTCCGACGCTCGGCATCGATTCGGCGCTTCGAATTCTTCCCTCTGGGGTTTTGATACGAAAAAATATCACAACCTCAGAGGAGGGAAATAATTTCGCGTGAAGAGTTCATCGAGCGCGGTCCGGTCGAGCGAGCTCAGCGGGCGGCGGACTGGGACTGCCAGAGGCGGGCGTAGACGCCGCCGCGCGCGAGGAGCTCGACGTGGGAGCCGATCTCCACGATCTTGCCCTCGGACATCACCACGATGCGATCGGCGCCGGAGATCGTGGTCAGGTTGTGGGCGACGACCAATGTCGTCGGCTTCGTCCCGGAGGCGCCGGAGGTCAGGCGGTCGAGCGTCTCCTGGATCTCGCGCTCGGTCTTCTTGTCGAGGGCCGAGGTCGCCTCGTCGAGCAGGAGCACGCGGGGCTTCTTGAGCAGCGCGCGCGCGATCGCGACGCGCTGGCGCTGGCCGCCGGAGAGCGTCGCGCCCCCCTCCCCGACGCGGGTGTCGAGGCCCCCCGGGAACGCCGCGGCGTCGTGGACGAAGTCGGCTTTCGCGGCGGAGATCGCCGCCGCCAGCTCCGCGGCGGTCGCGTGGGGGCTGCCGTAGGTCAGGTTGTAGCGCAGCGAGTCGTCGAACAGCCGCGTCTCTTGAGGAACCTTGGCGATCGCTTCCGAGAGCGGGCCCTCGCCGGTCAGCGAGACATCCGTGCCGTCGATCGAGATCTTGCCGCTCTGGGGCGTCCACAGGTTCTGCAGGAGCTTGAGCAAGGTGCTCTTGCCGGAGCCGGACTCGCCGACGATGGCCACGGTCTCGCCGGGCTTGATGCTCAAAGACAGGTTCTCGATCCCGCCGCCCTTCCCGTCGGCCGTATAACGGAAGGAGACGTTCTCGAAGGCGATCGCGCCGCCGCCGGGCGGCAGCGCCGGGCCTTGGAGGGTCGTCGTCTTCTCCGCCAGCCATTCGCGCACGACCGTGGTCTCGCCGCGCGCCGTCTTGTACTCGAGCCAGCGCGTCGAAATTCCGTCGAAGGCGGCCTTGATCGCGGCCGCGTAGAAGGTCATCACGACGATCGCCCCGATGGACAGGCCCATCGACGCGCCGACCGCCCAGGCGCCGACGATGTAGATGAGCTGCTTCGTGAAGAAATCGGTCAGCGCGCTCGAGAGCATGTGCGCGGTGCCGCCGACCCGGGCGTCCTCCTCGCCGATCTCGACGAGGGCCTGGGCCTTCGCGCGGTACTTCCCGTTCTCCAGCGACTCGCGGCCGAAGGTCTTCACCGACTGGATCAGCTCGAGCGGCTCCTGGCCCTGGCGGCCGAGGTCGGCGCGGCGCAGGCTGAAGGTCGCGTACAGCTTCTCGCGCTTCTGGCCGAACCAGCCGTTGATGACGCCGAGAATGGGCAGCATCACGAAGACGAGCGCGCCCGCGATCGGGTTGGCCGCGAGCAGGAGGCCCGTGGCGAGCACGAGCGAGACGAGGTTGCCGGCGAGCGGCACGCGCGCGTCCAGGTTCTTCTTGATCAGCGCGTCGGCGTCCTCGCTGAGGCGGCTGGCGAGGCCGGCGGAATCGTTCTTGAGGTGAAAATCCATCCCCTTGCTGTGCAGGTGCGCCATCAAGGCCTTGCGCACGGAGGCGAGCGCGCGGACGCGCAGGACGCCCATCTTCACGGAGTACGCGTACTGCGCGATGATCGCCAGGACGAGCGCGCCGACCGAGATCGCGGCCAACGGCCATAGCCCCGCGCCGATGCCGCCGGCGCCGGTCACGGAGGCCGCGCCGTCGAGGAACTTGCCCAGGTAGTGCGAGCCGCCGATCCAGAGGGCGTACTCGGTCAGCAACAGCCCGGCGAGGCCGGTCAGCGCTTTCAAGGGCAGGAACGGGCGAACCTCCGCGTCGCCGCGGACGTACTCGGCGATCTCGGCGAAGCCGGCGCGGATCTTCGCCCGCAGCGACGTCTTCGCGGGCGCGGATGCAGAATCGGAAACAGGCACGACCGCACCCGGACCGGCGTTCTCGGACGCGGCGGCCGGTGGGTCGGTCTCGGCCAGGTTCTGATCCCCCGACCCATAGCCGCCCTCCTTCCAAAGGCGGGCGTAGCGGCCTCCCAAGGCGAGGAGCTCGTCGTGGGTGCCCCGCTCGACGATTTCTCCTTTCTCCAGAACGTTGATCGCGTCGGCGCGGCGGATCGTGCTCAGGCGGTGGGCGATGACGATCGTCGTGGGCTTGCGTCCGCCCTCGCCCGAGGTGAGATTGTCGAGGGCCGTCTGCACCTCGCGCTCGGTCTTGTTGTCGAGCGCGGAGGTGGCCTCATCGAGGATCAGGATCGAGGGATTGCGCAGGATGGCGCGCACGATGGCCACTCGCTGGCGTTCGCCGCCGGACAGGCGGCCCCCGCCCTCGGCGACCGGCGTCTCCAGGCCCTGCGGAAAGCGCGCGGCGTCGAGCGCGAAGGAAGCGCCCGCCTTGCGGATCGCGGCATCGAGCTGCGCCGCGGTCGCGTCCTCGGAGCCGTACAGCATGTTCTCGCGCAAGGTTCCGTTGAACAGGCGCGTTTCCTGAGGAACGACGGCGAAGCGGGACAGCAGGCTCTCGCGCGTCACGCCGCGAATATCGCGCCCGTCCACCGAGATCGTCCCGTCGTTCGCGTCCCACATGCGCAGGAGGAGGCGGGTGATCGTGCTCTTGCCCGAGCCCGTCTCGCCGACGAACGCGACGGTCTGCCCGGGCTTGATCTCGAAATCCACGCCCTTGAGCACGGGCTCCGCCGAGCGAGAGGGGTAGGCGAAGCGGACGCCCTTGAAGGAAACGCTTCCCGGGCCCGCGGGCAGCTTGACCGCGTCCGGCGCGTCGACGATCGCCGGCGCGCGCAGCAGCAGCTCGCGCACCGACTCCGAGGCCTTCGCGTTGCGCTTGTAGCGCATGTAGAGGCTCGTCAGGCCGGTGAACGCGTACTTGCCGAAGCCCGCGAACAGCGCGAGCTGGGCGATCTGGCCGAAGGAGAGGCCCCATGCCGCGGCGAGCGCGACGCCGCCGAGGATATAGATCAGGTGCTTCGTGAAGAACTCGGTGAGCCCGTTGGCGACCAGGCCGTACTTGGCGGTCAGGCGCGCCTCCTGCTCGCCCAGGTCCGCCGCGCCGTCGGCCATCTTGCCGTAGCGCTCGAGCTCCTGGGCGCGCGCGCCGAAAGTCTTGACCGTCTCGGCCTGCGAGATGCTCTCCTGGGACTGCTTGAGCATGTCGGCCTTCTGCTCCAAGGCTTTTTTGGCGATCTCGCCGATCTTGTCCCCGAAGCGGCTCGACAGCCAGCCGAGCGCCGGGATGATCGCCAGCGCGCCGACGCTCAGCGCCGGGCTCGTGTACAGCATCATGCCCACGCCGAAGGTGAAGTGCAGCGCGTAGTGGAGCAAAGAGAGGCGCGTATCGACGTTCTTGTTCGAGAGGTAGTTGGGATCGTTGAGCAGGCGACCGGCGAGCTTGCCCGAGCCCTGCGCGAGGTGGAAGTCCATCTCCTGATTGAGGAGGCTGCGCTGAAGCGCCGCGCGGTACTCGCGCGTCGAGCGCAGGCCCGCGAGGCGGGTCTGCACCGCGTGGCCGCGCTCGACCCAGGCGTAGGCGAGCGAGGAGAGGATCAGGGCGCCGGAGAGGATCGCGAGCGGGACCATGTGCGCGGCGAGGCCGGTCTTGGCCGCGATCGCGGCGGTGTCGAGCAGGGGCCCGACGATGAAGGCCATGCCGATCGAGAGGAGCGCGTCGAAGACGAGAAGGATCTGCGCCTTGCGCATCGAGGGCTTCGCGTCGCCGAGCAGGGGCTCGAGCTCCTTGTCGCCGGTCGCCATGCCTTTGACGTCTTGGCCGAAGCCGCGCAAGGCCGTGCCCGACTTCTTGAGCATGGTTCGGATCCGGCCCGGCTGAGCCTCGACCGGCGTCAGCGCGGCGGAGGCCTCCTGTCCATCGAAGGATTTCCGCGCGTCGGCCGCGGCTTGCTCGTCGCCTTTCTTCTCGCCGCCGGACGCCGCGGGAAGCTGCATCGCGCGCAGCGCCGCGTAGGAGCCCTGCGCGGCCCCGATCGCGGGCTTCACGGCGACCGGAGCGGCGGCGACGGCCTTGACCGTCGAAATCGGGGCGAGCGCGAGCGGCGCCGCGGGGGCGGCGGCGGCCTGCGGCGCGATCGAAACGGACGGGGCCGGCAGCGGCGTCGGCGCGGACAGCGAGGGAGCCAGGGAGGGCGCGCTCAGGAGGGCCGGAGCGCCGAAGCCGCCCTGCGGAACGATGGGCACGACCGTCATCCCGGCCGGGGCCCCGGCCGTCACGCGCGCGGTCTGCGCCCAGACCGGCCCGCCCGAGAGGGCGGCCAAAGTCATGGCCAGGACGGACGCGATCGCGCGGCGGTGGGAAGTCGTGCGTCTCATGCTCAGAGTATGCCCGGTTCCATAGGAACCGTCAGGGGTCCGGGGACCCCTCATTAATAGGGCCCAAGGGCCCAGGGCGAATTCCGCGAATTTGCGCGCCCGACACCGGGGCCCGTTTGGTATTATTTGAGGCGGTTTCCAGGGAGGATTTACCTATGGGCGGGCATTCACACTGGGCGAACATCAAGCACAAGAAGGGCGCCGCGGACGCCAAGCGCGGCAAGGCGTGGACGAAGCTTTCGCGCGAGCTCACGATCGCGGCCAAGCTCGGCGGCGGCGACCACACCGCGAACCCGCGCCTGCGCAAGACGATCGAAGACGCGCGCGCCCTCTCGATGCCCAACGACACGATCAAGCGCGCCATCCAGCGCGGCACGGGCGAAATCGAAGGCGCGGTCTTCGAGGAGCTCTCGTACGAGGGCTACGGCCCCAGCGGCGTCGCGATGCTCATCGAGTGCACCTCGGACTCGCGCAACCGCACGCGCACCGACCTCCACACCATCCTGTCCAAGAACGGCGGCTCGTTCGGCGCGCCGAACTCGGTCGCCTGGATGTTCAAGGCCAAGGGGCTGATCACGGTCAAGGGCGCGTCGGAGGACGCGCTCATGAGCGACGCGCTCGACCTCGGCGCCGAGGACATCAAGGTGGACGGGGACATCATCGAGGTGTACACCGCCCCGAACGACCTGCTCAAGGTGAAGGACGGGCTGGCCGCCAAGAAGTACGCGATCGAGACGGCCGAGGCCACGATGATCCCCGACAACCTGGTCGCGGTCGACGAGAAGCACGCCCCGCAGGTGCTCAAGCTCATCGAGCTCCTCGAGGCGCTCGACGACGTCAAGAACGTGTACGCCAACTTCGACATCTCCGACGCCGTGATGGAGAAGATGGCCGCTTGATCCTAGGCATCGATCCCGGGCTGCACGAGACCGGCTGGGCCGTCCTCGACGGCGCGCCCTCCTCTCCGCGCCTGGTCGCCTCGGGCGTCATCCGCACCTTGCCGGGCATTCCCCTTCCCCTGCGCCTGAAGGCGATCCATGCGGAGCTCGAGGCGGTGCTGCTCGGGCACAAGATCGAATCGTGCGCGATCGAGGAGATGTTCTTCACGACGATCGCGAACACCGTGCGCGCCACGCTCCAGGCGCGCGGCGTCGCCCTGCTCGCGCTCGCGCAGGCCGGCCACGGCGTGACCGAGTACAACCCGAAGACGGTCAAGCTCTCTCTGACGGGCTCCGGCCGGGCCGAGAAGGCCCAGATGCAGACCGTCGTGCAGAAGGCGCTGGGCCTCAAGGACAAATTGCGGCCGAACGACGTGGCCGACGCGGCCGCGATCGCACTGTGCCATCTGCGCGCCGGCCGCGGCAAGGGCCTGCGCGTTCTCGACGCGTGGGGAGCCAAGAAGTGATCGCGTCCTTGCGCGGCGTCGTGCTCGTCCGGGATCTCGAGTCGGTCGTGCTCGACGTGGGCGGCGTCGGTCATGAGATCCACGTCACCACGGCGACCGCGTCCCGCCTCCCCGCGCCCGGCGGCGAGGCGCTGCTCTTCATCGTCGCTTCATTCGCGATGTACGGCGGCGGCGAGACGCTCTACGGCTTCCTGTCGCAGCCCGAGAAGGCGATGTTCTGCGCGTTCCGCGACGAGATTCCCGGGACCGGCGCGAAGAAAGCGCTCGAATTTCTGGATAAAGCCTCGAAGTCTTTGCCCGACTTCCGCCGCGCGGTGATGGACCGCGACGAGAAGCTCCTGTGCGGCGTGTTCGGCTTCACGAAGAAGACCGCGACCAAGATCGTGGACGCGCTCAAGGGCAAGCTCGAGGACCTGCGGGTGCCCGGCGCGCCGCATTTCGCCGCTGCTCGCGGCGAAATGCCTTCAAATGGCTCGTGGGGCCAGGCGCTCAACGCTCTCGAGGCGCTCGGCTATAAATTCAACGACGCGCGGACCGCGCTCCAGGCCTTGGCCGAGGAACACGGCGGGAAGGAGATCCCGACGGAGCAGCTCGTGCGTCAGGCGCTGAAGAGACTTTAATGTCCGATGAAATCTTGAATCCTGTCGCGACTCCCGCGGAAGAAACCGCGGACCGCGCCCTGCGGCCTAAAACCCTCGAGGAGTTCATCGGTCAGGACTCGCTGAAGGAAAACCTCAAGGTCTTCATCAAGGCCGCCAAAAAGCGGAGCGAGCCTCTCGACCACTGCCTGTTCTACGCGCCCCCCGGCTTGGGCAAGACCACGCTCGCCAACATTCTCGCGCGAGAGATGGGCGTGAATCTGCGCACCGCGTCGGGCCCGATCCTCGTGCGCGTGGGAGACCTCGCCGCGTTATTGACGGACATCTCCGAAGGAGATGTCTTCTTCATCGACGAGATCCATCGCCTCAACGCGGTCGTCGAGGAGGCGCTGTATCCGGTGATGGAGGACTACACCTTCTTCATCTCCACCGGAAAAGGCCCCGCGTCCTCCACCTTGAAATTGGCCGTGCCCAAGTTCAC
>JAHFCD010000463.1:892-2720 GCA_023249695.1 Elusimicrobiota bacterium | reverse complement strand
GTCGACATGGGCGACCATTGGCTCGTCAATGGGACCAAGTCGTGGGTCACCAACGGCGGCTTCGCGACGGTGTTCCTGACCTTCGTGTCCACCAACAAGGAGGCCGGCTCGCGCGGCATCACCTGCCTCCTCGTCGAGAAGGGCATGCCGGGCTTCACCGTCGGCAAGAAAGAAAAGAAGATGGGCCTGCGCGCGTCGGACACGCGCGAGCTGAATTTCCACAACGCGAAGATCCCGAAGGCGGCGCTGCTCGGCGGCGTGGGCGGAGGGTTCAAGATCGCGATGAGCCAGCTCGATTCCGGGCGCATCGGCATCGCGGCGCAGGCCGTCGGCATCGCGCAGGCCGCGCTCGAGGAAGCGGTCTCCTACGCCAAGCAGCGCAAGCAGTTCGGCAAGAAGCTCTCCGAGTTCCAGCTGACCCAGGCGAAGCTCGCCGACATGGCGACGAACATCTCGGCCGCGCGCCTGCTCGTCTATCAGGCCGCGTCCAAGCTCGCCAAGGGCGAAAAATGCACGCTGGAGGCGTCGATGGCGAAATCGTTCGCGTCTCGCATCGCCAACAAGGCCTGCTACGACGCCGTGCAGATCCACGGCGGGAACGGGTTCGTGCGCGAGTTTCCGGTCGAGCGGTATTTCCGAGACGTGCGCGTCACCGAGATATACGAGGGCACGACCGAGGTTCAGGCCTTGATCGTCGCCCGCGAAGTCCTCGGCTAGTGACCTTCCTCGTCTACGGCTACCCGGCGATCCTCGCGGCCGCGTTCGGCGCGCTCGCGGCCATGCTGGCGCTCAATGCCCGCGCGTTGGCCGAGGCCGGCCGCGCGGCGTTCTCGCCCCGCGGGAGAGCCGTCGCCTTGGCTCTGTTCGTCGCCGCGCTCGTCCTGCGCCTGTGGTTCATTCCCCGCGCGCATCAGGTGTACTTCGACGAGTTCGAGCACCTCGATCTGGCCGGGAACCTGGCGCGGCATGGCGCCTTGGCGCGCACGTTGGTCGGCGGCCGCGCGGACGCGTCGGTCCTCACGGCGACGCTGTGGCCCGGCGGCTGGCACCTCCTCCTCGCCGCGGCCCTGCGCCTGTCCGGCTTCGCCGACGGCGCGGCCTTCGCGCTGAACGCGCTTCTGGGAGCGCTGACCGTCCCCCTGCTGGCCTTCGCCGGAGCGCTGCTGCTGGGCGACGAGGCGGCCGGCCTTCTCGGCGCCGCCCTGCTGTGCATCCTGCCGCTGCACCTCCAATATTCCGGGGCCGGCGACACGACGATCTCCTCGTGCCTGTCCCTCGCGCTCGTCCTGTCGTGCGCGGCCTTTCACCGCGACCGGCGCGACGCGAGGTCCTATGGGCTCCTCCTGGCCGCGCTCGCCTGGGCCGCGCACACGCGCCTGGAGCATGCGCTGCTTCTTCCTCTGGCGTTCGCCTTCCCGCGGGACGCGAAGGCCCGCCCGCTCGCCGTGTCGGCGTGCGCGCTCTCGTTGGCGCCGCTCGCGGCCCTGGTCTGGCATAATCGGTTTTCATCGGTGCCCGGCTTCGACGAATCGTTCGCGGCGATGCTGGCGCATCTCGCGCGCAACCTGCCGGTCAACCTGAGGTATCTGGCCGAGCCTCGCACCGGGCTTTTTCTGATCGTGCCCGCCGCCTGCGCCCTCGCCTGGCGCGGCCGCGGCCGCCTCGAGGCGCTGCTGCTGGCGGCGCTCGCGGCCGCTTACCTCGGGCTCGGATCCGCCTATCACCTGGGGCGTTTCCCCGAGAGCAGCCAGAGCCGGTACGTCCTTCCGGTGTTCATGGCGCTCCTTCCTCTCGCCGGGCTCGGCCTTTCCGTGCCGCCGCTGCGCGG
>JAHFCD010000463.1:0-808 GCA_023249695.1 Elusimicrobiota bacterium | reverse complement strand
CGTCTTCGGCTTCCTGGCGCGCGCGGGCTTCACGTCCCAGTCGAGCCCCCTGCTCGCCCGGGAGGAGGCGTTTCTCCGCGCCTCGGCGCCGCTGCTTCCGGAGGCGGCCTACGTCGTCGCCGTCTCGCCGGCGGCCGTGCTCGCGACGACGCGCCGCCCCGTGCTCTCCGCGTCGTGGTGCGTGTCCGAGCCCGTCCCCTGCGCGGCGCTGCGCGCGAACAGCCCGGAGCTGGTTCTTCTGAAAGATTATTTGTGGTACCTGCGCGAGAGGGAATTGGCGCCGCTCGAAGAGACCCTCCGCCGGGAATATGATTTCAGCGTCGCGGCGGAAGCCGAGCTCGACCGCCGGCCGTACGTGTTTTACCGCCTGACGAGGCGTTAGCGCCGGGAGCGGGGCTTGAGCAGCACGAGCGCGTCCAGGCCGTTGTCGGCGAGAGGCACGGGCTGGTAGCCGGCCGCGAGGGCTTTTTCCAGACGCGCCGCCTCGGCGGGGCGCGAACGCCACGCCCAATCCTTGTAGAGCACCAGTTCGGGGGCGGACCCGGCGGCGGCGCGCGCCGCTTCGAAGGCGGGGAGGTCCTCGAGGATCAGAAAGGCCCATGCCGCGGGCCGCTTCGCCACCTCGCGCACGAACGGCGGATTGAAGGCGGCGACGTAAGCGCGCTCCGGGATCAGGCGCGCCGAGCGCTCCAGGAACCGGCGGGAGGCCTCGTGCTCCGGCTCGGGCGCGGACGGAGCGCCCCAGGAGAGGCCGGCCGCGAGCAAGGCCGCGGGGACGGCCGCGCTCGTCAGCGAGCCGGCGGCGGCG
>JAHFCD010000037.1:1843-10282 GCA_023249695.1 Elusimicrobiota bacterium | reverse complement strand
GCGTGTGGACGTACATGATCATGCCCTTCTCCCTGATCGGCGCGCTTCTGATGACCACGCTGTGGAACGCCACGCCGAAGAACACGAAAGTCGTCCTCAAGGCGTGAGCTCCCAGAAAGAACTGCTCGACGCGCTGCTCGACGACGTCGCCGCGCGGCCGAACACGATCGTCGTCTTCGACCTCGACGACACGCTGTTCTCGACGGCCGACCGCCACCTGCGCATACTGGGCGAGTTCGCGGCGCGCCTCGAGACCCTGGACGCCCGCGCCGCCGGCATACTGCGCGGCATCACGCGCGAGAATCTGCGCTACGCGATCGCCGACACGGCCAAGGCTCACGGCCTCGACGACCGGCTCGCCAAGGACCTGCGCGACTTCTGGTTCGCCCGCTTCTTCAAGAATCCGTACCTCCTCGAGGACACGATCATTCCCGGCGGACCCGCCTACGCGGCCGAGGTGATCAAGCGGGGGGGACGCGCCTTCTACATGACCGGACGGGACGAGGGCATGCGGGAGGGCACGGAGGCTTCGCTCCTGCGCCACGCCTTCCCGGAGCCCGATGGCAAGGGCGCGACCCTCGTCCTCAAGCCGCGCTTCGACACGCCCGATTTCGCCTTCAAGAACGAGGCCCTGCACAAGATCGCGGAGCTGGGGGCCGTCGTCGGCTCCTTCGAGAACGAGCCCGCGCACGTGAACCTGTTCGTCGAGCGCTTCCCGAAGGGAAGGCACTTCCTGCTCGAGACCAAGCACTCGGGCAAGCCCGTCACGCCCCACGCGTCCGTCCTGCGCATCAAAGACTTCCGGCGCTAGGGCAGGCCTTCGGAGAGCAGGCGCAGGGCGTTTCCGCCCATCACGAGCGCGATGTCGTCCTCGCTCATGCCCGCCGCGAGCAGCGCCTGGGTCACGAGCGGCACGCCCGAGGCGTCGAAGGGCGCCGCGACCGCGCCGTCGAAGTCCGAGCCGAGCGCCGCGTGGCCGACGCCCGCCGCCTTGACGACGGCTAGGATCGAGCGGGCGATCGCAGCCGCGTCTTCACCGCCGGTGGCCGTTTTCCAGTAGCCCACCCCGACCACGCCGCCCTTGGCGGCGATCTTTTTAAGCTGCGCGTCGGTCAGATTGCGCTCGTTCGGGCAGGCCGAGCAGGCGCCCGTGTGGGAGACGACGAGCGGCCGGCGGCAGGCGTCGATCACGTCGTCGAACAGGAGCGGCGAGGCGTGGGCGAGGTCGACGATGATCCGGCGGTCCTCCAGGCGCGCGAGCGCGGCGCGCCCGAAGTCGGTGAGGCCGCCCTTCTCCTCGCCGGAGGCGGAGCCGCCGAGATCGTTGTCGACGAAATGCGTGAGGCCGACCATGCGCACGCCGGCCGCGAAAAGGACGTCGATGGACTCGAGCCGGCCCTCGAAGCACTGGCCGCCCTCGATCGACAGAAGCGCGGCGGTCGCGCCGGGGCGGGGCTTGGCGACGAGGGCGCGCAGGTCGTCCCGCGTGCGAACCTGAGCCATGCGGCCGCCGGAGCCCTTCACCGCGAGCTCGAGCGCCCGCGCCTGGAACAGCGCCCGCTCGAGCTTGCTCGTCCACGCGGCCCGCGGCCAGCCGCAGATCATCGCCAGCGCGGTCAGCATGTCCGGCGCGTCGGTGCGGTTGCGCCGGATGTTGATGCCAAGGGGGGAATGCGTCACCGTCGAGAACACCTGGAGCGTCACGCCGCCCTCGATGAGTCGGGGAACATCCACGTGCCCGTAATGATTGCGCACGAGCAGGTCCCGGCTCCACATCAGCGGATCGGCGTGGAGGTCGATGACCGTCAGCCGGCGGTGCAGCGCCCGCGCCGCCTCCGAGACCCTGTACGGCCCGCGCGCGCGGCTCGCGTTGGCGAGGCCTTCGAGCCAATGCGGCAGCGGCCGGCTCATTTGCCGAGAAGGTCCGCGAAGAATTTCTTCTTGTTGGGCACCGCGTGATACGCCGCGACCTTGTCGAGCGACGCGACCAAGGTGATATAGGTGCCCGCGTCGAAATACACGCCGTGCTTATGCAGCACGCTCATCACCCGCGCCTGGTCCTTTTTAAGGAGCTCCAGCAAGGTGGGCAGCCTCTTTTTGACCGCTATACGACCGTGTTTTCTTTTCGCCATTCGAAGGGTCCTTTCGGGAAGTTCATGGCCAACTTGACCGCGGTATCGATATCCGACGCCCCCGCGGTGCCCTCAGCGACGAGCAATTCGGCCTCCGCCATAATGGCCCCCGCAAGGCTGCTCCAAATCTCTTTCGCCGTCAAAACGGCGCCCGGAGGCAAGCCGTTAAGCGCCTCCGGGCTCTCCCCGGTCTTTTTGCCGTCGAGATACAGGTAAAACCCTTTGCCCGCTTTCTTCCCGTTCATTCCGCCCGCCACCAAGTCTTTCTGACGCGCCGGAGGAGCGAATCTCTCCGGCCGTCCCAGAGCCTCATAGATGGCCGTCGTAATGGCCAGGTTCGTGTCCAACCCGATCAAGTCCATCAACTCAAACGGCCCCATCGGCACGCCGCCGATGCTTCGACATCCCTCGTCGACGGCGGCGAAGCTCGTTCGGGAATTGACCAGCCTCTGGGCCGCGACATAATAAGGCCTCATCACGCGGTTGACGATGAACCCCGGCACGTCCTTCACGTCGACAGGCGTCCGCCGCAGCCCCATCAGCAGGAACTCCCACGCCGCCTGAAACGCCTCCGGCGCCGTCGCCTCGGTCCGTATCATCTCGACCAATTTCATCGCGACGGGAGGATTGAAAAAATGAACCCCCAAGGTCCGCTCCGGCGATTTGGCCTTCTTCATAATCGCCGCCACCGACAGCGATGACGTGTTCGTCGCGAGCAGCCCGTCCGGGCACACCTGGGAGAGCTTCTCGAAGAGATCCTGCTTCAGCGTCAGGATTTCAGGCGCCGCCTCGATGACCAGATCCGCCCCGGCGAGATCATTGATGTCCGGCACCCCGGTCACCGCGAAGAACGCCCGCTCGGCTTGCTGAGTCGTCAGCTTGCCCTTCAGAACGGCCGTGTCGAACGATTTCTTGAGCCGAGCCGGAAGCGCCGCCAGCGCGGCGGGCAGCGGATCGTGAACCTTGACCGAAAAACCCGATTGCGCGCAGAGCTGCGCGATGCCGGCGCCCATGGTGCCCGCCCCGACGATCGCCACGCGCTGAATCACCGCGTCAAACCGGCTTGACCGCGGGCGCCAGCCGCATGCGGTTGAGGATGCCGCTCAGCGCCATCTCGCCGCGCGACTCATGGTGGCCCGTCTTCAGGTTGCGCAGGGTCTTCAGGAATCGCGCCGGCCGGAAAAGGTAGTTACTCGCGTAGAACACGGCGAAGCCGAGCCAGTTGTAGATCCTCAGCCACTGGGACGAGATGTAGTTCGTGTAGGAGACGGTCTCGGTGATGTCCACGTACGCCAGCTTGGCGAAGTACTCGTCGTCGTGGGTGATCTTCTTCTCCTTGACCAGGCGCGCGTACAGCTCCGAGCCCGGATAAGGGGAAAAAGCGCCCACCGATACGTCGTGCGCGCCGTGCCAGGACATCTGCACGAGAAACCACAGCGTCTTCCAGGTGTCGAGGTGCGTGTCGTCGGGCATGCCGATGATGATATTGATCTTCACGTTGAGCCCCTCGCGGACGGCGTCGCGCAGCGACGCCGTGAGCTTGGGGATGCTGACCTTCTTCTTCATGCGCTCGAGGCTGTCGGCGGAGCCGCTCTCCGGCGCGTAGTTCATGTTGCGGCAGCCCGAGGCGTACAGCCACTTCGAGACCTCGGCGTCGATGGCCTCCGAGCGCGTGCCGCTGGGCAGCTGCCAGGTGATGCCGAGCTTGCGCGCGACGAGCCCCTTGCTGAACTCGAGGATCCAGTCGCGCTTGACGATCGCGGTCAAGTCGTAGAAATCGACGTTGTTGATGCCGAAGCGCGTCACGTAATCCTCGATCTCGTCGAGCACGAGCGTGGGCGAGCGCGCGATCCAGCGCGTCGTCCACATTCCGGGGTTCGAGCAAAACGTGCACTGGTAAGGGCAGCCGCGCGAGGCGAGCATCGGCATGCTCTTGCCGCGGTTGACGCCGTAGGACAGCGAATTTTCCCAGTAGGCCTTGAGCGGGATCAGGTCCCAGGCGGGCCTCATGATCTCGTCGATCGCCCGGATGCGCGGGCGCGTGCCGGTGTTGAGCACTCCCGCGCCGTCGCGCAGGGCCAATCCCGTCACGGCCTTGAGGTCGGTCCCGGCCTGAAGCGCGGCCGCGAGCTCGACGATGGTCTCCTCGCCCTCGCCCAGAATGCACATCGAAAGCCCCGGGCACTGCTTCATGCTGATGTCGGCGGCGGCGGTGAAGTGCTCGCCGCCGGCGGCCATGGGGATCGCCGGGTGCGCCGCGCTGATCTGGTTGATCATCTCTCGAATATGGATCCACTCGGAGGAGAACATGCCGGAGACGCCGATGAGGCCCGCGTCCTTCGGTATCCGCTCGCAGATCTCCGCGAAGGTCAGGCCGCGCAGGACGAGGTTGTGGGCGATCGGCACCGACTGAAGGGGCTTCTCGCCGATGCCGTCGATGAGGACGACCTCGTGGCCCGCCTGGCGCAGGGCCGAGGCGATGTAGGCGAGGCCGATCGGCGGCGTCAACGACGCGATGTAGGAGACGGGATTGACGATCGACGGCGGGCGGACCAGGCAGACTTTCATGGAATCCTATTAAGGATAGCCCCGTCGAGAAACCGTGTCAAGGCCGTGGTCACAAGGGCTTGGTCCCGGAGACCCGCCAGGACGTCCCCACATAGAAATCCACGTGCGGGTCCTTCCAGCCGACGACCCACGAGCGGGCCTGAGCCTCGGTGATCAGGTGGGTGGTGGGCGCGTTGAGCTTATCGAAGACGTTCAGCAGCCGCCGCTGATAGGTGGAGCCGCGCAGGTTTTTACAGTAGGTGTAGTACGGGAAGGATTCCGGAAGGGGGAGACGGTAAAAAGTGTTCATCAGCAAAGAACCGACGACGGTCAAGATATGGCTCAGGAACATGACCACGCCTCGCGGCAGGAAATCGAGGAAGTATTTCTTGAGGGGCTCCAGGATCCAGTACACGAAACCGTTCCCTTCCCGCGAATACAGCCAGAAGATGATCCGGCCGCCGGGCTTGACCAGGGTCTTCAGGTGCGCGGCGGTGGCGTCGGGATCCTGGGTGTGATGGACGACGCCGACCGAATAGATCACGTCGAAGCGCTCGCCGCTGTCCCACTTCGCGATGTCGCCCGAGACGATCTCCACGTTGGGAAGATCCTTGAGCTTCTCCTTCGCGATCGGAGAGGTGTTCAGGTCCACGCCGACGACGCGCTGGGCGAACTTGGCCGACAGACGGGCGTGATGGCCCGGCCCGCAGCCGGCGTCCATCACGGTCTTGCCCGCGAAGCTCTCGAGCGTGTTCGGGGCGATCCAGGCGCGGAACAGCCACTCGTCGTTGTCCGCGAGGTTGGTCCAAAGGTAGTTCCATTCCTGCTGATTGGCTTGCGCGGTCATGTCAGTGTCCCCAGGATGCGGCCCTCAGCCACAGCGCGAATTGCCGTGCCTGCGTCTGGAAAAGCCATATGAGCATGTTCGCGCCGAGCCAGGACGAGGTCCAGAGGCGAAAGCGGCGCGCGCCGGCGGCGTCACTCGCGGCCGCCATGCCGACGATCGCGAGCAGCACGATGAAAGGCGAAACGCCTTGGCGGTAGCGCGAGGCGTATCCGCCGAAGAAGGTGAACACGGAGAGGGAGCACAGCACCGCGCCCGCGACCGGCCACAGCTCCTTGCGCCGCGCGGCGACCGCGCAGCCCAACAGCCAGAACGGGACGATGAAAACATAGGTCCAGTCGTACTGGGGAAGGAACGGGTACAGGATGCTCAGAAGGTTGTAGACGTACGCCTTGAAGATCTGGGCTCCCGTCAGCGTCGCGGCGAGCGCCTTGTAGGCGGCGGCGAAATCGGCGTCGCGCTCGAGCTCGGTCATCGTCTCGGGCGGAGCGTGCCGCTCTCCGGTGAGGCCCATTTTCGCCGCCGGCAGATAGAGAGACAGATAGCCCACGCTCTTGCCGACCGAACTCGCGGGCATCAAGCGGTGAAAGATCACGGCGTTGCGCCCGACCCACAGGCCGGCCACCAGCGCCAGGGCCGCCAAGGACGCGGCCATCTCCTTGCGTCCGAACTTCGGGAAAAGGACCGGAAAAAGAGCGGTCGCCGTGAGGATGTAGGGGAGGGGTTCCGGGCGAACGAGATACAGGCAGCCGGACAGCGCCCCAAAAGCGAGCGCACGGCGCAGCGGCGTCCACTCGGACCGGTAAAGCGCCCAGACCGACAAGACGAGGAAAAAGGAGTAGAGGCACTCGCTGAGAGGGGCGGCGGACGGGACGATCAGGTCGTAGTAAAACGCGGCCGTCAGGCCGCAGGCGACGGCCCAGCCTTCCGGAACGAAGCGCCGCGCGAGATCGACGAGAACGACGCAGGTCAGGGCGCCGAGGAGGCATTGTGCCGCGATCACGATCGCGGGCGCGCCGCCGAACGCGAAACGCAGAGCGGCGAGAAACAACGGGTAGCCCGGCATGCGCGTGGCGGCCTCGCCGTGCGGGCCGAGGTAGCGGCCGGTCTCGACCAGGGAGCGCGCGAAGGCGTCGTACTCGAGCGCGTCGCCGACGAGAGGAATCGTTCCCTGCAGGCGCCAATACGCCAGGCGCGCGGCGAGCGCGGCGGCGAGGACGCTCAGCCCCGTCGCGGAGCGGCTCAGGAAGGCCCTCGGCTCCTTCATGCCTTGCGGAGGCGGCCGGAGCGCCAGGCCTCGACCGGGAACGCGACGGCGCCGAACAGGGGGATCACGGTCGTAAAAAAGCCCCCGAGCAGGCCGGGGGCCAGAGAGCGCGCGAGGAACACGCACGCCTCCTGGAAGAGCCAGCAGCCGCCGAGCAGGAGGAAGAAGAAGCCGAGGTTCGCCCACAGCACGCGCGCGCCGAGCAGCAGGGCGCCGAGCGCGCCGGCGGACTCGCGCCGCCGGGCGGCCGCGACGGCGGACATGGCGCCCAGCGCGAACGCCGTCAGCTTGCCCGCGCCGAGCACGACGTACAAGGCTCCCAACGAGACGAACTGGGGAACGTCCGCCCGCAGCAGCCAGTAGACGAAGGGCGTCGTCATGACGCCGAACACGAGCAGGAGCGGATAGGGCAGGATGAACAAGGTCCCGGTTTCGACGAGGCGGCCCGGAACCACGCTCTTGCCGTCGCCCAGCCACAGCTCGGCGAAGAGCGTCGTCACCGCGACGGTGAACAGCGCGGAGAGCACGGTCTTCAGCGCCATGGCCCCCGGGGCGCCCGGAGACAGCAGCCCCAGGACGTTCTGACCGAGCAGCCCCAGAAGCGGGGGCACGAGCAGCCAGGGCCGCTTCAGAGCGCGGTCGCGAACCTCGGGGAGAAGGCGTCCCACTTAGCCGGGGATGAAGGGTTCTTCGGACATCTTGGCCGCGACCGGCGTCCACGCGGGGACCTTGAGGCCGAACTTGTCGGACTTGCCCTTGATGTCGGCCGCGAAGGCCTGGCGGACCTCGTCGTTGTCGCGCTTCTTGAGGCCGTACTTGCGGTATAGCGCGTTCTTCGGGGAGTGCGCGCGGCCGAAGATGTTCATCGTGCGCGGGTACCACTTGTCGAACGCGGCCTGAAGGTCGTCGTGGGTCTTCGGGTCCTCGGACAGCTTCTTGGCCCACTGGTCGCCGTGCGCCATGTGCATCTCTTCTTCCTTGAAGATGCCCTCCATGCCGTCGCACCAGGGCTTGTAGGAGCAGTCGAGCGAGTCCTCGAGCTGATGGCCCGCGCCGCGGTCCATGCAGAAGTTGAACATGATGAAGTCGTACCAGGTGTCGATCGGGTAGTAGAAGATGTTGACGCGCTTGTCGTCGGCGGCGCGCAAGGTGCCGATGTCGTCCGCGTCGACGCGCAGCGCGAAGTTGTGCGTCTTGTAGTACTCGTCGACGTCGACGCCCATGCCCTCGAGCAGGCGGTACATCACGCGCGCGTGGCGGACCTCGTCCTTGACGATCTGCGCGACCTGCAGGGTTTCTTTGATATCAGGGGACTTCGTGATCCACGGAACGTAGCCGAACGCGCCCGCTAGCTCCGAGTCGGCCTGCATGGACATGAGATTGAGGAGGTGCTCGCGGTACTCGTCGCTCATCTCGGACAGCTCGGTGATCTTCTGTCCTTTGGCGATCTTGGCGAGGAGCTTCTCTTCGCGGATGCGGTTCGGTTCGAGGGTCATGGTCATTCTCCTATGAACTTCGCGGGGCGCTTCTCGAGGAAAGCGGTGACGCCTTCGGCGTGATCCTTGGTCTTGCCCAGGATTTCCTGCAGCTGGGCTTCGTACTCCATCTGCACGTCCAGGCTCGGCGCCTCGAGCGAGCGGTTGACCGCG
>JAHFCD010000037.1:0-1833 GCA_023249695.1 Elusimicrobiota bacterium | reverse complement strand
CAACGGCGGCATCTTCGCGAGCTCCGCGGCCAGCATCTGGGCTTCGACGAGGACGAACTCGGCGGGGACGACCTTGTTGACCCAGCCACAGGCCAACGCTTGCTCGGCGGTGACCGGCTTGGCAAGCCACATGTGCTCGAGCGCTTTCGAGTAGCCGATGAAGCGGGGCAGCGAGTAGGTCATGCCGGAGTCGGGCACCAGGCCGACGCGGACGAACGCGTTGAGGAAGGTCGCTTTTTCGGCGCAGACTTTGAGGTCCGCGGCGAGGATGATGCTCGCGCCGGCGCCGGCGGCGAGGCCGTTGATGGCGCCGATGACGGGCTTCTCGAGGCGGCGGATCTGAGCGACCAAGGGGTTGAAGTGGTCGCGGAGCTCGTCGCCGAGGGAGAACGACTTTACGGACTGCCGCTTCTTTAAATCCCCGAGGTCGGCGCCGGCGCAGAAGGCGCGGCCGCTCGCGGTGAGAATGACGGCTTTGACGGCCTTATCGGACTCGGCCTTCTTGAGGGCGTCCTTGATGCCCTTCATCATTCCCATGGTCAAGGCGTTGAGGACCTCGGGGCGGTTCAAAGTGAGGGTGAGGACGCCGTCTTTCGTCTCGGAGAGAAGCTCCTGCGTCGCGGTTTCGGCCATAAGTTAGTTTCCGCTCCAGACCGGCTTACGTTTTTCAAAAAAAGCTTTCATGCCTTCTTTCTGGTCTTGGGTCTCGAACAAACGGAAAAAAGACTGGCGCTCGAATACCAGACCTTCCGACAACTTCGAATCGACGGCCGCGAGGACTGAAGCTTTCGCCGCTTGCACGGCGAGCGGCGGTTGAGCGGCGATGGAATGAGCCAATTTTTTAGCTTCGCTTAAAAACGATTCGACGGGGACGACGCGATTCACCAAGCCGAACGACAACGCTTCGCGCGCGGTCAGACGGCGGCCGGTGAGGTTCATTTCCATCGACAACGACTTGCCGACGACCTTGGTTAATCTTTGCGTGCCGCCGGCGCCGGCCATGACACCGATCAACACTTCGGGCTGGCCGAAGACCGCGGTTTCGGAGGCGACGATCATGTCGCAGGCCATGGCCAATTCACAGCCGCCGCCGAGAGCGTAGCCGGAGACGGCGGCGACGATCGGCTTTTTCAGGCGACCGATCTTGTCCCAGTGCGACAGGTGGCGAGCCAGTTGCTTTTCGGCGCCTGCGGCGCCGGTGACACCTTTCATTTCACCGATATCCGCGCCCGCGGCGAACGACTTGGGAAGACCCGCCAAGACCATCGCGTTGATCTTTGGATCCCGATCGAAACCGCCCAAAGCCTCGATCACCGCATCCACGACCGCGATCGACAGCGCATTCAGCGATTGCGGACGATTGAGCGTGACGATCCCGATCTTTCCCTCGGTCTCGACGATGACTTCCGGCGCCGTGGCTTGAGCCATCTAGTTCAGGTCCACCCACACCGATTTCAGCGACGTGTAGTTCTCCAAGGCGTACTGGCCTTTTTCTCTTCCGTAGCCGCTTTGCTTCACGCCGCCCCACGGGGCGGCCGCGTCCACGAAGTGGTAGCAGTTGATCCAGACGGTGCCGGCCTTGAGCTTGGCGGCGGCCTGGTGGGCCTTCTTCACGTCCTTGGTCCAGACGGCGGCGACGAGGCCGTAGTCGGAGGAATTCGCGCGCGCCATGACCTCGTCGAGCGTGTCGAACGGCATGACGGCGACGACCGGTCCGAAGATCTCCTCGCGGGAGATCTTCATGTCGTCCTTTACGCCGCCGAACACGGTCGGCTGAACGAAATAGCCCGGGCCTTCGGCGGCCGCGCCGCCGGACAGCAATTGCGCGCCTTC
>JAHFCD010000462.1:943-2724 GCA_023249695.1 Elusimicrobiota bacterium | reverse complement strand
GACGGCGCCGTCCGTCATGTCGGGGCCGGCGGGGCGCAAGGAGTGGACTTCTCCGGTGAGGACCGCCACCATGCGCAGCATGAAGCGATGCGCGCGGTAGCCGACCGGGGAGTCGATGGGCGCCGGAACCTGAGTCGGGGCCGCGCCGGCCACGGCCGATCCGGGAACCGCCGCCGCGGGAGGCGCGGGCTTGAGCGGATCGACGGCCGCCGCCCGGACCGAGGTCATCGTCAACGCGGCGGGAGCCGCGGGGAGCGCCATCGCCGGATTGACGAAGGCCGCCGCCGGGATCACCGCCCCCGCCAAAAGCGCCGGGGACGGAGACAGCGACGGGGCCGGCGAGAGGAAGCCCGCGGAGAGGCCCGAAACGGACAAGGTCAGGGGCACGACGGGGGAACCGGCGGAGAGCGAGCCCGCGGAGCCGACGGCTCCGTCGACCGTCGGGACGCTGGGAACCCGGCCGGTCTCGACCACCGCGGCGAAGGCGACGTGAGCCGCCGAGCCCGGGGACAATAAAACGAGAACCGCGCAGACAAAACTCGCCACGAGTTTTTTCGCCGTTGCGTTCACCCAGGGATTATAGTCTTGGCCCCGGAACTCCGCCACAGCCTTTAGGCCCAGATGGGCAGTATTAAGGACCTATCCCGTTTTAAGTCATATTTATCACTAAAATCCGCGGCCACGTCGGGCAGCCCAAGCCCCCGTCAGGGTGTTATAATCCCTGCACTCCGGACCTGTAAGTTCCTCCCCCCCGGCCGGAGTAAGGAATTCAAGGAACCCAGGTGGACGCCGAGATCGACCGCCTTATCGCCCTGCACGCCGACAAGGCGTACGCCGTCGCGTTGCGCATGACCGGCAACTCGACCGACGCGGGGGACGTCGTCCAGGAGGCTTTCTTGAGAGTCATGAAATACTTCGACAAATACGACCCGACCTTGCCCTTCGAGGCCTGGATGGTGCAGATCCTGAAGAACGTCTACTTCACGAGCCTGCGCAAGGAGGCCTCGCGCCGCTCGGTGTCCATGTCCTATAAGAAGGACGAGGACTCCGCCTCGCTCGAGGACTTCCTCGCCGAGACCGCCCCGGGGCCGGAGCGCATGGCCCAAGCGCGCGAGAACACCGACCGCGTCCAGGGCGCCCTCACGTTCGTCACGCCCGCGATGCGCATGGCCATCATCCTCGTCGATCTCGAAGGCATGCCCCGCGAGGAGGCCGCCTCGACGCTCGGCTGCTCCCTCTCCGCGCTGGACGTCCGCCTGCACCGCGGGCGCGCCAAGCTCAAGGAGCTTCTGTCATGAACTGCCACGCGACCCGCGCCGTGCTCGACCTTCACGCCGAGAAACGGCTGACGCCCCGCCGCGAGAAAGCCGTCACGGCCCACCTCGCGTCGTGCGCCGACTGCAGGGCGCGAACGGCAGCGCCCACCGCCGTCGCCGCCTCCGCCGTGAAAGCGCCCGCGGGAGATTTCAAGGCGCGCCTCGCCGCGTCGCTGAAAAACGCGCGCAAATCTCCGGAGCCGCGCCCGGAGCCGGAGCTCGCGCTTTGGCCGAGAGACCTCTCCGGAGTCGCCCTTGCCGCCGCGGCGCTGGCCGTGATCGCCCTCGTCATCGGCTGGTCGGGCGTGCCTACTCAGTTCGGCGCCGAAGGCGCCGAGCTCGCCGCCGGGAGAACGCCATGAGAACCCCGTCCGCCGACTCCGCGCATCGCCTGGGCGAGCTCGCTTTGCTCACGACGGCCTTCGTCCTGCCGCTCGCGTTCTACCTGCGCTCCTACGACTCGAC
>JAHFCD010000462.1:0-933 GCA_023249695.1 Elusimicrobiota bacterium | reverse complement strand
GCTCCCTGACCATGCTGTTCGGCTGGCTGTGGCAGGGCCTCGCGCGCGGACGCTTCTCGGCCCCGGCGTCCTCCTGGACCGCGCTTCTGCCCGCGCTCGCCTACGGAGCGTGGATGATCCTGCGCTTCACGGCCGCGCCGCACAAGCTGGGCGCCCTTCCCGACTTCCTCACCCAGCTCACCATGCTCGCCGCCTTCCTCGCCGCGTTCCTCGGCTTCGCCGGCGCCCGCTCCGCCGCGCGCTTCGCGGCATTAACCGTCGTTGCTGCTTGGCTTGTCGCTCTGTATGGCCTGCTCCAAGCCGCCGGAATCGATCCATTCATCTGGAAGGGCGCCTTCGGCAATCGCGTGTTCTCGACCTTGGGCAATCCCTACCTGTGCGCTTCCTTCCTCGCCGTCGCCGTTCCGTTGGCGCTGACGCTCGCGCTCGACGCGGAGACTCCGTCGCCGCTGCGCGCGGTTTCTTTGACGTTGCTGCCGGTCGCGGGAGTTGCCGTCTATCTGACGTCATCTCCCGTGGGAGTCGCCGGCTTCGTCGCCTCCTGCGTTCTCTACGCCGTCATCGTGCCCATCGCCTTGCGCACCGGCCCGGCCCTTAAATCGGCGGGCCTGGCGCTGCTGGCCGCCGCCGCCGTCGCCGCCGCCGCCGCGCTGACGACCGCCCCGGACTACTCCGGCGCAATCAACGCCCGGCGCGACCATGCCCGCCGCGAGCGCTGGTCGTACGCATCGGAGTTCCGCCGCCTGACGACGGCCGCCGAATGGCGCATGATCGCCGAGCGGCCGTTGACGGGCTTCGGGCCGGGATCCTTTTCCCTCAATTACCCGCGCTTTCGCCCGGCCGAGATCATCAAGCTCGAGGACAGCCACAACTCGATGACCTATCACCCGGAGCTGCCCTTGCTCGGCGCCGCCGTCGAGCTCGGCGCCGTCG
>JAHFCD010000036.1:2115-10288 GCA_023249695.1 Elusimicrobiota bacterium | reverse complement strand
AGATCGCCCCTGCTTCTCGCGTCCATGCTGCTGACCGCCGTGCCGTCCTTCGCCGCCGACCCCAAGGCTCCGGGCGCGCGCCTGGCTTTCGCCTCGGGCGACGTCACGATCGAAGCGAAGGCGGGCGGACGCCTCGCGAAGACCGGGGACGCGCTCTCCGAAGGCGACGCCGTGACCACCGCCGCGCGGGCCGTCGCGGTCATCGAGCTTCCCGACGGCTCCCGCCTCAAGCTGCGCGAGTCGAGCCGGCTCGCCGTGACCTTGCCCGGGCCGAAGACGCCCGTGACCGAGGCGTTCCTGTACTTCGGCTCGGCGTTCGCGAAGGTCACCAAGCGGCTCGCCGGCCAGGAGTTCCACGTGCGCACGCCGTCGGCCGTCGCCGCCGTGCGCGGCACCGAGTTCTTCACGGCCTATGGGCGAGCCAAAGGCAAGTCGCGCGACCTGTGGGTGTGCGTCAACGAGGGCGCCGTCGAGATCCACACGACGAAGTCCAAGCAAGACCTGCTCGTGCCCGCGGGAAAAGGCGTGCTGATCAAGTCCGGCCTCGACCTCACCAAGCCTCAGGCCTACGACTGGACCAAGAGCCTGAATTGGAACATGGACGACGCGAAAGGCTCGGTCGAGGACAAGACCAACCTGGATGGCGCGTACGCGGATCTCCTTGATCAGGACTATCGTTAAACTCCTCCTTCTGGCGCTGCTGGCGCCGGCGGCCTTCGCCGCGCCCGCGCCGTCGGCGCCGCGCGGGCGCCTGCCCGAATACGAGGCGTCCGTTCGCGTCATCGGCCGGGCGGGGAAGCTCGAGCCGCTCGTGGACCTGACCGAGCGCTGGCAGTTCGACAGGCAGCGGCCCTACCGGTCCTTGATGCTGGGCGCGTACGGCCGGGCGCACCGGAATCTCAAGCTCGGCGTTTTTTATCAGGTCCAGAGCGGCGCCCGTCACGACGACGACTGGACCAAGGACGCCTCCGGGAATTGGTTCTGGCGGCCGACGACGAACCGGCCCGAGAATATCGTCGTCCTCGACGCGACGCCGCGCACGAGCCTGGGCGGGCGCTTCGTCGGCGCGCTCAAGGTCCGCTACGAGCATAACTTCTTCAACGGCCAGCGCAGCCTCAAGCTCGAGCCGGAAATCGCCTGGTTCTGGCTCGACGGCCTGGAGCCGCGCGCGACCGTCTTCCTCAGGCACGGAACCTATATCCCGCTCAATTTCGGGACGCGGTCGTACTACGAACGCTGGTGGTACCTGGCGGGGCTGTGGCACCCTTCGCCTACGGTGTCCGTAGGCCCGAGCCTCGCGCTGCGCGACGTCGTTTGGACGACGTCCTCGACCTACGCGACCGCCTCCGGCGGCGGCGCCTACAAGGTGCTTTATCGCGCCCTCGTCTGGGGCTTCACGGCGGTGATCCGGACCCGCTAGGAGCGCATTGACGGAGGGGGCCCTAAAAAGCCATAATCTCAAAACTATGGCAAAGATGAAGCAGATGCGTCACAAGTCGGGACTCAAGGCTCACCGCCAGTCCCTGAAGCACGCGATCCACAACGCGGGCATCAAGAAGTCCGTCCGGGTCGCCGTCCGCGCCGTCATGGACGCCGCGAAGAGCAAGGACGTCAAGGGATTGTCGGCCCTGACCGGAAAGGCCTCCTCCGCCCTCGATAAAGCCGCGAAGAGCGGGACGATCCACTGGAAAGCCGCCGCGCGCAAGAAGTCGCGCCTGGCCCTCCAGGTCAACAAGCTGACCGCCGCCGCGAAGTAAGATTTTTCTCGGCAAACAACAAGCGCCCGTCCCCCAAGGGACGGGCGCCTTGTTTGGTGCCAGGCCTCTGATTACAGGCGGGCCGTCGGGGTGCAGAGCTCGACGACGACGCCTTGGAACTCGATCTTGGCGTCGAGCCAGGCTTTGGACTTGAGGTCGGTCTCGACCTCGAGCAGGCGGCGCAGGTCGCGGCGCAGGCGCTCCTCGGTGACGCGCTGGGCGCGCGGAAAAAAGTCGCGGTCGTAGAAGATGCGGAGCTTCATCTCGATGTCGCGCGGGGCCATGCCGGCCTTCAGCATGCGCTTGGCCTTGAGTTGCTTGAGGTAGGCGGCCCGGGCCTGGGCGAGCGAGCGGAACACGACCTCGTCGGGCTTCGCGTCGGCGAACGCGTCGCGAAGGTAGGTCAGGCAGGCCTTCAGGTCGCGCGCCGACACGAGACGCTCGAAGGCCCAGGGATCGGTCGCCTTGCGAAAGCCCATGCTCGCCGACACGGCCTCGAGGCCAATTGAATCCGTTTGCGCGGCGAACAGAATCGCCTTCTCGAGCTCGCCGCTTAAGATGCCCCAATCCGTCCCGGCCTGCTCGGTCAGCGCGGCGGCCGCGGCGGGGTCCAGCTTCTTTCCGGCTTTCTTGGCCTCGGCGAGCAGGCGCTCGACGGCCTCGTCCTCGGTGAGCGGGGAAAATACGCAGACCGCGCCGGCGGCGGCGGCAGCGTTCGCCAGGGCGTCCTTCTTGTCCGGCCGGCGGTCCTCCGACAGCAGCACGAGCGTCGTCGTCGTCGAAGGCGCGCGCAGGTACTCGGCGAAGGCCGCGCGCGCCTCGGCGGGGATCTTCGGGCTGCGCACGATCACGAGCCGCTTGTCCGCGAAGACGGGCAAGGTCAGGGCCTCGCTGACGATCGCGGGGTGCTCGGAGTTGGGGTCGCCGGCGAACTCGCGGAGGTTGAAGTCGTCGGGCTTGAAGAGCGCCTTGAGCTTCAGGACCGCGTCGGCCTTGGACGCGGACTCCTCGCCGAACAGGTAGTAGACCGGCCGGAACTTCCCGGCCTTCCACTCCGCGGCGAGGTCGTCGGGCTTGAGTTCCATCGCTCCGTTAATACGGGTTGGAGATGACGGGCTTCAGCGGCTCCTCGGGCTTGGCGGCGGGTTGCGTCGAAGGGGCTTCTCCCGTGATCCGGCGCTCCGAGGTGCCGGTGACCGAGCCGAACCCGTCCACGACGCGCTTGACGATGTTGCGCGCCAGGATCTCCCAGATCTGCTCGCGCGCCTGCTCTTCGGTCAAGCCGCCGCGAAGCGTCTGCGCGGGAAAGGAGAGGATGCCCTCGAGGTTCTTTTCCTCCCACAGGATCTGGTTCGTGCTCTTGTCGACGAACTGAAGGTCCACGAGGATGCGCAGCTTGTAGGCGGTCGCCGCCTGCGTCGAGTCGTACTGCACGGCGGTCAGGATGTAGCGCGAGATCGTGATCCAGACGATGCCCTGCGATTCCGGCTCGGGCACCAGCGGATAGCGGCCGTCCCGCAGGAACTCGTCGCGCACCCGCAGCGAGAGCTTGTCCTCGAGGCCGAATTGCTGGGTCTTGTTGGCGATCGGGCGCAGGGCCAGGCGCTGGACGTGCTGGGGCAGGATCTGGGCCGTCGGCTTGTAGGCGACGTCGGAGCCGCACGCGGCGGCCAGCGCGATCAGCGCGAGGGGAAGAAGTCGGAGCTTGTTCATTTGACCACCAGGTTGACGAGCTTTTTGGGGATGAGGATGACTTTCACGATCTGCTGGGCGCCGACGGCGGCCTTGACCTTCTCGTGGCCGAGCGCGGCTTCCTTGACGGCGGATTCGGTCGCGTCGGCGGATATCGTGAAGGTGGCGCGCAGCTTGCCGTTGACCTGGACGGGATACTCGATCGTGGAGTCCACGAGATGACCGGCGTCCCAGGACGGCCAGGTCTGCCGGCAGAGCAGGTCTCCGTGGCCGAGCTTTTGCCAGAGCTCTTCGGTCAGATGTGGGGCGAACGGATTGAGCAGCACCAGGAAAGCGTCTAAATCGGCTTTGGCCGGCGCCTTTTCGGCATGGATCGCGTTCAGGTAGATCATCAGCGCGGAGATCGCGGTATTGAATCCGAACGCCTCGATGTCCTCGCCGACCTTCTTGATCGTGCGGTGGCGCAGCGCGACGAGGCCTTCGCCTTCGGCGGGGGGTGCTTCCAGGTCGTTGATCAGGATGAAGGCGCGGCGCAGGAAGCGGTGGACGCCCTCGATGCTGCGCATGTCCCAGGGCTTGGCCTGCTCGAAGGGTCCCATGAACATCTCATAGAGCCGGAAAGAGTCCGCGCCGTAGCGCTTGAGCACGGTGTCGGGGTTGACGACGTTTTTCTTGGACTTCGACATCTTCTCGACCTGAGAGGTCAGAACCTCGCCCGTCGCGGCGAGCTTCGCCCGATTCTGGTCGTCGTATTCGACATCCTCGTACGGGTGATAGTTCCCTTTCGCGTCGCGATTCGAGTAGGAAAGGATCATGCCCTGGTGCCGGAGTTTTTGAAAAGGCTCCTTGGTCGAGACGAAGCCGAGATCGAAAAGGACCTTGTGCCAGAATCGGGCATAGAGCAGGTGCAGGACGGCGTGCTCGGCGCCGCCGACATAACAGTCGACGGGGCCCCAGGCCTTCTCGAGTTCTTTGCCCCACGCGGCGGAAGAATTCTTCGGATCGATGTAGCGCAGGTAGTACCAGCACGACCCCGCCCACTGAGGCATGGTATTGGTTTCACGCTTGGCCGCCCCGCCGCAGGCGGGGCAAGACGTGTTGACCCAGTCGGTCACGTTCGCCAGGGGCGATTCGCCGGTCCCCGTCGGCTTGAAGTCGGCCACCTCGGGCAAACGCAGCGGCAGCTGCGATTCCGGCACGGGCACGATGCCGCACTTGGCGCAGTGGACGATCGGTATGGGCTCGCCCCAATACCGCTGCCGCGAAAAAAGCCAGTCGCGAAGTTTGTAGTTGACCCGCTTGGCTCCGAGAGATTTTTCTTCAAGCCAAGCGATCATCCGTTTCTTGGCCTCGGGCGTCGTCAGGCCGTCCAGGAGTCCCGAATTCGTCGCCGTTCCTTCCCCGGTGAAAGGCTTGCCGTCCTCGGCCTGGCCGAGGACGACCGTCTTGATCGCAATGTTGTATTTGGTCGCGAACTCGTGATCGCGCTCGTCGTGCGCCGGCACCGCCATGATGGCGCCGGTTCCGTAGGAGCCGAGCACGTAGTCGGCGATGTAGACGGGAATCTTCTCGCCGTTGACCGGGTTGATCGCGAAGCCGCCCGTCGCCACGCCCGTCTTGTCCTTCTGCAGCTCGGTGCGCTCGAGGTCGGACTTGTTCCCGGCGGCGGCGGCATAAGCCGCCACGGCCGCCTTCTGGGCGGGCGTCGTCAGCTTCGCGACGAGCGCGTGCTCCGGCGCTAGGACCATGTACGTCGCTCCGAACAAGGTGTCGGGACGGGTCGTGAAGACCTTGATCTCGTCGCCGCCCTCGGATTTGAACGAAACCTCGGCCCCTTCGGAGCGCCCGACCCAATGCCGCTGCATCGAGATCGTCGACTCGGGCCAATCGAGGCCCGCGAGGTCGGACTCGAGGCGGTCGGCGTACGCGGTGATCCTCAAGACCCACTGGCGTATGTTCTTGCGCTCGACCTTGGTGCCGCAGCGCTCGCAGGCGCCATTGAACACCTCCTCGTTGGCGAGGCCGGTCTGGTCCTTCGGGCACCAATTGATCGGGGCGGTGGATTCGTAGGCCAGGCCCTTCTTATAGAGCTGCAGGAAGATCCACTGCGTCCACTTGTAGTACGCCGGGTCGGTCGTGTCGACCTCCCGGTCCCAGTCGTAGGAGAAGCCGAGCGATTTGATCTGGCGCCGGAAATTGTCGACGTTCTCCTTCGTGATCTTCGCCGGGTGGGTGCCCGTCGCGATGGCGAAGTTCTCGGCGGGAAGCCCGAACGCGTCCCAGCCCATCGGGTGCAGGACGTCGAAGTCCTTCATGCGCTTGTAGCGGCACAGGATGTCGGTGGCGGTGTAGCCCTCGGGATGGCCGACGTGCAGGCCCGCCGCGGAGGGGTAGGGGAACATGTCGAGGCAGTAGAATTTTTTACCAGGCCTCGGCGACTTCGGCGCGCGGAAAACCCCTTCGGCTTCCCATTTGTCCTGCCACTTTTTTTCGATATCCCCGAAGGGGATATGTTCGGTCTTCACGCGAGGATTATAGCTTTTCGCCCGGCCGGGGCCGAGGGCGAAACGGGGCCCGTCAATTCAAGTCGACGGCGGGGCCGTAGCTCAGGATGACCGCGTTGACCGGCCGGCACAGCGCGCGCAAGGTGTGCGTGACCGGAACCCCGTTGCCCTGCCCGGCCCACGAGTTTTTGGCCGACGTCTGATAGCCTTCATGCGCCGGGAACAGCCGATTGATGATCATCGCGTGCCGGGGCGTCGGCTGGCCGCTGCTGAGGCGGCGATCGGGCATGGCGATGGAGAGGATGACGGGAAAGCCGTTTTCCAGGGACGTTTTGAGGATTCGGAAAACGGTCTCCTCGCACCGCGCGGGCGGCAGGTCCTGCAGCACCGTGGATTTTAAGGGCCCGAGGTTTTTTCGCTTCAGCCGCTCCGAGACCGGGTTCACGGCCGGCGTCGCCGGGCGCGCGTATACCACGGACCGGCTCGCGTCGTCCAGGGTGAATCCGGCCTTGCCGAGGTCCGCGACGAAGGCGAGGGCCTCCGTCCGCAGACGGCCGTTCAGCGCCTTTTGAATCTTGTCGTGGAGATTGCGCGCGAGCTTTTTGCGGAACGGCGCGGCTTTCGAGTTCTCGTACACGGTCTCCCGGAAAAGGAGCGCCCCTCCGATCAGATCGTCGAGCTGCGGGCTGACCGGAATTAAAGCCTCCGGATGCCGGAGCATCGCGCCGATCATTTCCTCCATGGAGCCGCCGTCGAACAAGGTTTCGGAGCCGTTGAAAAAGCTCTTGAACGCGACGCGCCCTTCCAAATAGTTCGTGTCCGTATCGAGGGAGAGCAAAATCAAGATGGTCTTGGGGTAAAACGTCTTTTCTCCGTTTTGACCGTACAGCTCGGCGAGCACGTCCACGTAGCCGAGCGCCGTATGCGCGTAGCAGATCCCCGACTGATATTGGTTGCCCAGGTCGACGATGGGAACCTGGAAGCTGGTTTCATGGCGCGCGGCCGCGGAAAGCGCGCGCTGGCCGTTCGCGGCGCCCGCGATGGCCGACAGCGCCGGCCGGGCCTCCTCGAACTGGGCGCGCACGGGAACGGCGGCGGCCAGGAGGAGGAAGGTCAGCAGGCGCTGCATGGATGAAGTATGGAAGGCCCGGCGTCCGGAGCCCAGGGGCCTTGGACCCGATGGTCCGGCCCCAAAGGCCTAGAGCGCCTGCGGCGACTCGGCGGGGTTTTCTCCGCACCAGCGCCCGAGCGCCGCGGCGAGGTCCTCGAGGAGCGCGGGCTTGGGGAGCACGTCGTCCATGCCGGCGGCCAGGCCGCGCTTGCGGTAGGCCTCGAGGGCCCCGGCCGTCAGGCCGAGGATCGCCGTCTTGCGGCCCTCCAGGGCCGGCAGCGCGCGGATCGCAGCCGTCGCCGCGAAGCCGTCCATCTCCGGCATCAGGCAATCCATCAGCACCAGGTCGTACGGGATGGACCCGAGCGTCGCCAGCGCCTCACGCCCGTTGGCCACGGCGTCGGCCGTGCAGCCCAAGGTTTGCAGCTGGAACACGGCCAGCCTCCGGTTTCCGGGGTTATCCTCGACGACGAGTATGCGCCGCCCTTTCCAAGAGGCGGGCGGCTCGACGCGCGCGGCGGGGCCGCTCAGCACGCCGGAGATGGCGCTCTGGAGAGATGATTTCCGCATCGGCTTGGCCAAGGCGCCGTCGAAGCCCTGGCGAGACAGCTCGTCGCCCGCGGCCATCGCCGGCGGGGAGCTGACGAGGATCATGCGCACGGCGACCAAGGTCGCGTCGCCCTTGATCTCGGCGGCCAGCTGCGCGCCGTCCATGTCGGGCAGCGTCCTGTCGACGAGGGCCAGCATGAACGGGTCGCCTTCCGCCTCGGCGGCGCGCAGCGCGGCCAGAGCGGAAGCGCCGTCGACGACCGCGAGGGGGCGCAGTCGCCACGAGGCCGTCAATTGCGCGGTGATTCGACGGGCGGTCTCATTGGCGTCGACGATGAGGACGCGCGCAGAAGCGGGGATCGGCGGCTCCGCCGGCGGGGCGGCCGCGGCCTTGCTCAAGCCGGCCTCGAACCAGAACGTCGACCCCTTCCCCGGGGCGCTCACCGCTCCGACGGCGCCCTTCATCGAGTCGACGAGCTTTTTGGCGAGGGCCAGCCCCAGCCCCGTGCCGCCGGCGAACGCGGAGAACAGCCGGGCCTGCGCGGCCTGGTCGAGGCCGG
>JAHFCD010000036.1:0-2105 GCA_023249695.1 Elusimicrobiota bacterium | reverse complement strand
CGAGGCCGGCGCCGGTGTCCTTGACCTCGTAGCGCAGGCGGACCGCGGCCCCCGCCTCCGTCACGCGGCGTACGCCGATGATGATCTCTCCCGCGGCGGTGAACTTGAGCGCGTTGTCGGCGTAGGCGGCGAGGATCTGCCGGAGCCTCCCCGCGTCGCCGCGCGCGCGCGCCGGAAGGTCGTCATCGGCGGCGACCGCGATCCCGAGGCCCTTGGACCGCGCCCGGGCGGCGAACAGCATCGCGACGTCCTCGGCGACGGCGCGCGGGTCGAAATCGTATTCCTCGAAAGCGCCGCCGCCGGCCTCGAGCGTCGAATAATCCAGGATATCCCCGATCATCGTCAGCAGCGATTCGCCGGCGCCGCGGATGGCCTCGGCGAACTCCCGCTGCTGAGGGGCCATGCTCGTGTCGAGGAGCAGGCCGGACGCCGCGGCGACCGCGTTCATCGGCGCGCGAATCTCGCGGCTCATGCTTTCGAGGAACAGGGCCTTGGCTTTGGCCAGATCGAGGACGGCGTCCCGGGCCTTGGCCAGCTCCTCCCGCGCCAGCTGAGAGGAGGTGACGTCGATGGCGACGCCGAGGTGGCCCGTGACCTCGCCCTTCGGGCCGTGGAGCGCGGTGACGGTCAGCTTGACGGGCAGGGCGGTCTGGTCCTTGCGGACGAAGGCCGCTTCTCGCGGAGGGGAGCCGGCCAGGACGGCGAAGGCCGCGGCGTCGGGCGAGAAGAGCGCGGGGGGCTTGCCGAGCGTCTCGGCGGCGGCGAAGCCGAGAAGATTCTCGGCGCCCTTATTGAAAAGCGTGATGCGGCCCTCGAGGTCCGTGACGATGATCCCGATCTGGGTCGCGGTGTCGAGCACGGCCTGCAGGCGCGACCCGGACTCGGCGGCACGCGTTTCGGCGAGCTTGCGTCCGCTGATGTCATGGCTGATCGCGATGTATCGGAACGGCTTGCCATCCGCGCCCAGCGAGGGTGTGATCGTCGTGTCGACCCAATAGGCGGCGCCGTTTCTGGCGCGATTGCAGATCTCGCCGCGCCAGGTTCGTCCGGACGCGATCGTCTCCCACAGCTCCTTGAAGAAGGCGTCCGGGTGCGCGCCCGAGCCGAGGACCTTGTGCGTCTTGCCGAGAAGCTCCTCGCGCGCGTAGCCCGAGAGCTCGGCGGCTCGATCGTTGACCCCGATGATGAGGCCCGCGGCGTCGGTCTCGGCCACGAGCGCGGAGGACTCCACGGCGGCCTTCAGGTCGCTTAATTCCTTGTCGACCCGGCGCCGGCGCGCCTTGGACGCCGCGAGCCGGGCGGACGATCTCTCCGAAGACCTCGTCTGGGCGGTGACGTCGCGGAAGACGAGCCGCGCGTGCGCCGGACGCTCCTCGAGATGAGGGAAGGCCCTCACGCGGGCGAGGATCCGCTCGCCGGATTTCGACAGGAGCACCGCGTCCATGACGCCGCACTCCTCTCCTTTCAGCGCGCGGGACAGCGTCGCGGCGAAGGAGTCCCGGGAATCGGGGGCGATCAGGTCCAGGGCCTTCATGCCGCGGGGGTCCTCGGCGCCGTAGCCCAAGGTCGAGCGCAGCGCCGCGTTGGCCTGCAGCACGAGGCCCTCGGGGTCGACGCTGACGATCATATCCGTCGTTTCATCGAGCAGAGCCCGGTGCTTCGCGTCCTGCGCCCGAACGACGCCCAGCGCGGATTCGACGGTGGCCCCCTCGAATTCGTCGACGGCGAGCGCGGCCAGGTCGCGCAGGATCTGAATCCGCCGGTCGTCGATGACGCGCGGTATGCGGTCCATGATGCAGAGCGTGCCGATCGTCTCTCCGGTGGACAGCCGCAAGGGCACGCCGGCGTAGAAGCGGATGTTGGGCCCGGAGACGACGAGGGGGTTGTCGGCGAAGCGCGGGTCCTTCGCCGCGTCGAGGACGATGAACGGCTCCGCGGCCAGGATCGCGTGGCCGCAGAAGGAGACGTCGCGCGGCACCTCCTTCAAGTCGAAGCCCAGGCGCGCCTTGAACCACTGGCGCTCGGCGTCGGTGAGGCTTATCAGCGCGGTGGGGACGCCGAGGAGGCTCACGGCCAGGCGGCCGAGGCGGTCGAAGCGGTCCTCG
>JAHFCD010000461.1 GCA_023249695.1 Elusimicrobiota bacterium | reverse complement strand
GGCCGCCTGGACCGTGTCGTGGATTTTTCAAAGATCGTTGTCTGTAAACAGGCTCATCTCACCAATTCCCCGACGCGCCGCCGCCGCCAAAACCGCCGCCCCCGCCGCTGAACCCGCCACCGAAACCCCCTCCGCCGGAGAGCTCCCCCCAACCGCCGCCACCGACTGGATAATATCTACGTCCACCGCCGGACATCCCGCCTAATACCAGGGTCATGAACAACACAATGACGGCGGCAGCAATCGCCAGCAGCAATCCTGAAGAGAGGGCAAGTACAAGCGCCATTACGCTCCCGATGGAACTGCCTTTCCAGTGATGGCCGATGATCACGGCTGTGAGGGTGCCGACGAAGACAGCCATGAAAAAGATGCCCCACGCGCTGTCGAGGGCCTGGCTTTGCGGAACAGGCGGCCGCTCGGGAGGAGTGTAGGTGCCTTCGATCGTACCCACGACAGCCTTCACGCCGGCGGAAATCCCCCCGGGAAAATCACCGGCCCTGAAGCGGGAGACCATCTCCTCGCGGATGATGCGGGAGGACTTCACATCGGTCAGCGCCCCCTCAAGGCCGTACCCGACTTCGATGCGGACCTTTCGGTCACCTGGCACGACAAGGATGAGCACGCCGTTGTCGGTTCCCTTCTGCCCGAGCTTCCAGGTGGTCGCCACGCGGTGGGAGAAGTCCTCCAGCGGCTCGCCTTCCAGCGAAGACAGGGTCAGGACCGCCACCTGGTTGCCGGTGCGCGCCTCGTGGGCCGCCAGGTCGTCCGACAGCGTTTTGGCGACGGGTTCGGGGAGCAAATGGGCGGCGTCCACGACCCGCCCGGTGAGCGGAGGCACGTCGAGGGCCGCGGCGGGGGCGGCGAAGCCGCCGACCGCCACGGCCACCAGCAGAAGCGCACGCAGCACTTAGAACTTCACGTCGGGCGGCTTCGCCACGGCCTTTTCGTCGGCCACCGTGAAGTTCGGCTTCACATCCATGTTCAGGAGATATTTCGCGGTCAGGTTGGTCGGGAAGAAGCGCACCATCTTATTGAATTCGGCGACCTTGTCGATGTAGCGTTTGCGCGCCACCGTGATCCGGTTCTCGGTGCCCTCCAACTGGCTCTGCAGATCGCGGAAGTTTTCGTTCGCCTTGAGGTCCGGATATTTTTCGACGACGACCATCAGCCGCGCGAGCGCCGAGGAGAGTTCGCCCTGCATCGCCTGGAATTTCTGGAAGGCCGCGGGGTCCTTGAGCAGTTCCGGCGTCGCCTTGATCCCGGCGACCTGCGAACGGGCCTGGGTCACCGCCGTCAGCGTGTCTTTCTCGTGGGCCGCATAGCCCTTCACGACGTTGACCAGGTTGGGGATCAAGTCGGCCCGCCGCTGATACTGGTTGAGGACCTCGCTCCAGGCGGCATTGGTTTCTTCATCGAGCCCCTGGATGTCGTTGTACCCGCACCCGGGCACGGCCAGCAGCGTCAGGACCAGCAGCGCCGAAGTCACGTGATGTCGAAGATGCATGGCAAGGCCTCCTTGTAGTCGAACCCGGAGCGCTACTCCGGCTCCCCGGTGTCATCATAATACTTTTCGCGATAAATGGGGCACAGGCCCTTTTTCTGAATGATCGCGGTCACGTCGTCGAGCATGCCGCTGTTGCCGCAGAGATAGACGGCCAGGTTCTTCACCTCGGCGACGCGCTCCTCCACCAGCCGCGTCACCCGGCCGCGCTCCCCGGCCCAGCCGTCTTCCGGGCGGGACAACGTGGTGACGAAGCTGAATTTCGGATGCGCCTTCGCCCAGGCCGCCAGCTCGTCCTGATAGTAAAGATCCCGTTGACTCCGCAGGCCCCAGAAAAGCGTGATCGAACGATCAGCGCTCTTCTCGAACAGGGCGAGCAGCATCGAGCGGATCGGGGCGATGCCGGTGCCCGTGGCGACGAACAGGTGGTCCCGCGCCGGATCGTCGCGGAGGCGAAAGTTGCCCGCCGGCCCCTTGAATTGCGTCTCCTCCCCGTCCTTCAGACTGAAGAGATAGGTGGAGCCGGGCCCGCCGGGCACCAGGTTGAACAGCAGCGTGAGCACGTCCGGACGGCTCGGCGGCGAGGCGATCGAGTAGGGGCGGATGAGGGCCTGCTTCTTCTCGTTCAGGCCGACTTCGAACGAGACGAACTGCCCGGCCTTGAACGTCATCTGCGGCGGCTCGACGAGGCGCAGGTCGAGCTCCCGCACGTCGTGGGTGAGGTCCCGAAGGCGGCACACCTGCGCTTTGAAGCGTTGAAGGGGCATGGGCTTAGTATACGGGAAACTTACGACGGCGGCGCGTCGGGCCACGCGACGCAAGGACCGCCGTTGCCGACGATCAGGCCGGACGTCTCGGATTTTTTCAGGGCCCGCTCCGTCTGCCAGCGTTTCAAGAGGTCGGCGATGTCCTCCGGCGGGTGGTCGTCCAGAAACGAGCGCTTGACCGTCATCGTGTAAATGGAGCCCTCGCGCGACAGCTTGAAGTCATGCCCGTTCGCGCCCCGTGATTTGTCCGTGAGTTCGTGCTGGGGGAAGGCGGCCTGGAGGTAGGTCCGAACCGCGTCGATCCTGGAAGGGTCGGTCATGGCGGGGGTCAGCCCCCGGGCTTGAGCGTGAGGACGTTGATCCGGCCGAAGGTGGAGAGAGGCTTCTCGAAATCATCGTCCTTGCCGACCGCCAGGATGACCACCCGGTCGGGATGCAGGTGCGCGCGCGCGACGCGCAGC
>JAHFCD010000460.1 GCA_023249695.1 Elusimicrobiota bacterium | reverse complement strand
AAGTCCGCGGGCCCGATGAGCCTTGAGGAGGCTCGCCGCATCCTCGCCGCGACCTCCGAGGCCGTCGAGCACGCCCACGCCGCCCAGATCGTGCACCGCGACCTGAAGCCGTCGAACATCATGATCACCGACGACGGCCGCATCAAGGTCATGGATTTCGGCGTCGCGCGCCAGGCCAAGGACGCGATCACCAAGATGTCGATGACCAACACCGTCGTCGGCACCCCGCCCTACATGGCCCCCGAGCAGGAGCAGGGCACCGTGCGCCGCGAGTCCGACGTGTACGCGTTGGGCGTCTGCCTGTATGAAATGCTGACCGGCCACCTGCCCTTCACGGGCGGGGGGGCGGCCATGCTCCTCAATAAGCTCAACGGCAAGCACATCCCGCCGAGCCAGCGTAATCCGGCTTTGCCGGCTTCGCTCGATGAAGTCATCGCCAAGGCCCTGATTCCCGATCCCGACAAGCGCTACCACACGCCCACCGAGCTCGTCGCGGCCCTCGACGCGGTCATCGCGCAGCGCGCGTAATTAAGCGCGTTTTACGAGATTATCTCGAGCCGTTAAAAGCTCGGTAAAACCAGCCGTCTCGCCTTGACAGGATTGGGGGGCCCTCTTACACTTCATATATGCGCTATCTCCCCCTCGTTTTGAGTCTTGCCGCCATCTTGTCGGTCCCCTCCCGGGCGTGGGCCAAATGCGCGATAAACGCGGATGGTATGTGCATGCAGGGGCAGTCAATGTGCAAGCCCGAGGATTGCGAGCCGCCGGCCGAGAAGGCCGACCCGACAACCGGGACCACCGACGTGAACCAGACGGGGGCGCTCTCGAAAGGGAAGCCGCCGACTGCCGGTGTTGGCTCAGGCCTGGCCAACGCCTTGATCGACGCGGGCAAGGGAGTTTACAACCAGTCCGCGGGCAGCGCCATGACCGGGCTCTCCGGGGGAGCCCAAGGCACCACCTCCTTCAGCGCCGCCGCGAAATACAATCTCAACCACACGACGGTGCTCCCGACGGCTCATAGCGGTCACGGCGGCAGCACCCCCGCGGTGGGAACGCAGGATCAAATGGAAGAGGACCTTCTGATCCAGTCCCTGTACGACGTGGCGGTGAGCCGGGCGGCCGATCCGGCGAACAGCCGGTACCGGGAAGTGATCATGAAGACCTTCGAGCGGGTCGCGGCCGACATCCGCAAGGACAGCGCCAATAAATACGGAGCGAACCAGGCCGAGGTTTTCGGACCGATGCTCGACGTTCAGCTTCGGGAGCAGCTGGAGCGGCGGGAGCTGAACCGCGCGCGGCGCAAAGGCGAGCTCCAGCCGGGGGAGTACGAGGCTCGCCTGGCCGAAATCGAGAAACGCGCGGACACGGGCATGGGATCCATTCCCCCGGGCATCGTGATGGACTCCTTTCACAGCGAGTTCGACAAGGTGTGGCATGAGGCGCGGCTGCATTGGGGCCAGCCGCCCGACGAGGCGACCGGAGGCCTTCCTCCCCGCGGCCACATCGGCGGCATGCTCGACGATGATCCGAAGAACCCGGCGTCCTTGACCTTGAGCGCCAAGGACAAGCTCGCGAGCGGCGACCGCGCCGGAGGGCTGGCGGCGCTCAACGCCGCGATCGCCAACGGCGGCACGGCCGACGCGTACGCCCTGCGCGGCGGCATGCGCCTGGATGACAAGGATTTCGACGGCGCCTACCAGGACGCGAAGAAGGCCCTCGAGCTCAACCCGGGCGACAAGGACGCGATGGGCATCTTGAAGTCGGCGGAGGGACGCACGACCCCGGGGCTCGCGGCGTCGCTCGCCGCCGGCGGCTCCGGCTCGGCGGGGAGCGGCGGCGGCGCGGGCTACGGGGGAGGCTTCGCGTCCGGCGGGTTCGACTCCGGGACCGGGGCGCGCATGCTCGCGGGCATGACGACCGCCTCGGCCTTGGCGTCCAACCAGAAGCTCGACGAGGCGCGCCGCGCCCTGGCGATGGGCGATATGCAGGCCGCCATCGCCTTGGCTCAGCGGGCGCTCGAACTGAACCCGAGCAATGCCGCGGCGCATAATCTTCTGTCGGCGATCTATGCCCGTACGGGGGACTACCGTCGCGCGATCGCGTCCGCGAGCGCCGGTCTCGCGCTGGCCCCGCGAGACGCCTCCTTGCTCAACAGCAAGGCCTTCGCCGAGAACCGTTCGAAGGAGTATCGCGACGCGCTTGCCAGCGCGAACGGGGCCATCGAGGCCGACGCGCGCAATCCTTACGGCTACGCGAACCGGGCCCATGCCTACGGCGGGCTCGGCGACAGGGACGCGATGCTGTCCGACCTCAACCGCGCGGCCGCCTTGGACCCGCGATTCCAGAAGGCGGCGGCCGCCGCGGCGGAGCTTCAGCTTCCGTCGAGCGCGGACATCCTGTTCCTCTTCCCCGGGGAGAATCCCGAGGGCCCGGCGGCCGCGGCCGCTCCCGCGCGCAGGAGCTTCGGCCTGGTGGTGGGGGCCGGCATACTCGGCGGGCTGCTTCTGGCGTTCGGCCTCCTGTCCACGGTGCTGGCGCCGATCAAGGACACGGTGGTCTCGGCGTTCACGAAGGTGACGCGCCACGGTCCGACCGTGCACGCCCTCGAGGAAATCGAGACCCAGGAGCCGGCTTCGGTGGCCGGCAACGTCAGCGGCCTCATCCGCGGCCAGTACGAGATCTCACGGCAGATCGGCGCCGGCGGCATGGGGATGGTCTATGAAGGGACCGAC
>JAHFCD010000035.1 GCA_023249695.1 Elusimicrobiota bacterium | reverse complement strand
AGAACAAGCTCAAGGACTACAAGGGCGCGCTCGCGACGGCGAACGAGGCGCTCGCCATCGACGATCGAAACGCCGTCGCCTACGTGAACAAGGCCTTCGCCCTGCGCGGCCTCGGCGACCGCGAGGGCATGCTCGCGGCCCTGCGGGCGGCCGCGGCCCTCGACCCGCAATTCGAAGCGGTGCTGAAGGCCGCCTTGGCCGGGGACGCCGCGGGCCTCTTCGGCGACGTCGGCGCGGCGCGCCGCAAGCCGATCCCGAAGGAGGTCTGGATCGCCGGCTCCGCGGCGGCGGGCTTCCTCGTCATGCTCGTCTTCGTGCTCCTGGCGCGCCGGGCGGCGCCGCCAGCGGCGGACGAGCCGCCGCCGGGCCCCGTGGCCCCGCGCACGATCGGACGGGGCGACGTCCTCGGCGGCAATTTCCGCGTCGACGGGGAGCTCGGACGCGGCGGCATGGGCGTGGTCTTCGACGCCTTCGATCAGAGGCTCGAGCGCCGCGTGGCGATCAAGCAGCTTCAGCGCGACGCGAGCACGACGGAGGACGACCGCGCGCGCTTCCTGCGCGAGGCCCGCCTCGTCGCCCAGCTCAAGCACCCGAACCTGGCCGAGATCTACACGGTGCTCGAAGAGCGCGGCGAGCATCTCCTCGTCTTCGAGTTCGTCGACGGCCGGACGCTCGACAAGCTCATCTACGCCGGCGGCCGTCTGCCGCTCGCGCAGGCGGCGAAAATCCTGGGCGAGATCGCCTCCGGGCTCGACTACGCGCACGAGCGCAAGATCATCCACCGCGACCTCAAGCCCTCGAACATCATGGTCGCGCGCGACGGGGCGGTCAAGGTGATGGACTTCGGCATCGCGCATCAAGCCTCCGCGCTGACGGGCATGACCCGCACCGGCGCCTCGGGCACGCCGCCGTACATGGCGCCGGAGCAGGCGATGGGCTCGGTCTCGAAAGCCTCGGACCTCTACGCGCTGGGCGTCATGGCCTACGAGATGATCGCCGGCGTCCGGCCGTTCGACGGGCCGGACTTCCTCGAGCAGAAGCTGCGCAAGACCTTCACGCCGGCCACGCAGCGCGGCGCCGCGCTGGCCGCCGGGCTCGACGCCTTCTTCGCCGCGGCCCTCGAGCCCGACCCGACGAAGCGGCCGGCCTCGGGCGCGGACTTCCTCCAGGCCTTCCGGCGGGGCGCCGGCCTCGCGAGCTGACCTTGACAAAATCCGGGCCCGGAGCTATACTGATCATATAGTTCAACATTAAACTAATATGAGAACGCGATATAAAGGAACGCCGAAGGCGGTTCGGGCGCTGGGCGCCTTCGTCGCGCTGCAGCGCGCCGCGGACTCGGTCATCGCGGCCACGCAGGAGGAGATCGAGCGGGCCAAGCTCACGCCGAGCCAGTTCGGCGTCCTGGAGGCGCTGCTGCACCTGGGGCCGCTGTGCGCGAAGGATCTCGCGCGGAAGATCCTGCGCAGCAAGGGAAATTTGACGCTCGTCATCGAGAATCTGGAAAAAAGCGGGCTCGTCGCCCGGACGGCGCGCGCGGACGACCGGCGCTTCCTGACGGTGGATCTCACGGGGAAGGGACGGCGCCTGATCGCGGGGATGTTCCCGCGCCACGCGCGCCTCATCGAAGAATCGTTCGGCGTTTTAACGCCGAAGGAGCAGGAGGAGCTGCGGCGGCTGTGCCGCAAGCTCGGGAAAGCGCAGGGCTAAAGGAGGCGGTTATGAACACCAAGACAGAAGGGTACATCGAGATCAAGAAGGCGGGCGACCGCTTCCACACGAAGATCGCCTGGCTCGACGGGAACCACAGCTTCAGCTTCGGCTCCCACTACGATCCGACGAACACGCATCACGGGCTGCTCCTCGTCAATAACGAGGATTACATCGACCCGATGAAGGGGTTCTCGACGCACCCGCACCAGGACATGGAGATCGTGACCTGGATGCTTGAGGGGGAGGTCGAGCACAAGGACTCGATGGGCAACAGCGGAATCATCTATCCGGGCCTGGCGCAGCGCATGAGCGCGGGCACCGGCATCTATCACTCGGAGATGAACGCCCGCGGCGACGGGCGCGCGCATCTCGTGCAGATGTGGGTGCCGCCGGACACGGAGCGCATCACCCCCGGCTACGAGCAGCTCGATATTAATTCGGAGCTGTCGAAGGGTGAACTGATACCGCTGGCCTCGGGCAACAAGGACCTGGCCGCGATCCGCATCCGGCAGAAGGACGCGACCTTGTGGGTCGGCCGCCTCGCCCCGGGCAAGGCGGTGAAGGTGCCCGAGGCCTCGCACGTCCACCTGTTCGTGGCCAAGGGCTCCGGCTCCTTGGCCGGCGCCGGCGATCTGTCCCAAGGCGACGCCGCCCGCCTCGTCCGCGCCGGCAGCCCGCTGTGGACGGCGGGGCCGAAGGGCTCGGAGATCCTGGTCTGGCAGACCGAAGCGTAAATTGGTGCCAGGCCTCCGTTATCCCATTATTCCGTAATGGGATAACGGGAGGCCTGGCACCTAAACTGTCATAATGCCTGCATGAGAGGACGAGGACGCGGCGGGCATCAGAGCCAGAAGGGCGGCAATCGGGGCGGCGGCAAGAGCTCCGGCGGCGGCGAATTTCTCGAAGGCAAGCTCCAGCACAAGGGGCGCTTCGGCTTCCTCATCTCCGAGGTCGTGGGCCGGGCGGACGTATTCGTCAGCGGCCCCACGCTCGGCCTCGCCATGGACGGCGACCGGGTGAAGGTGCGCCTGGGCGGCGAGCGCAACGGCAAGCGCATGGGCGAGATCGTCGAGGTCCTCACGCGCGCGCGCACCACCGCGATCGGATTTTTGCGCAAGGCCGGCAAGTACTGGGTCGTTCAGCCGGAAGGCGCCGACGAGTCGCAGGCCATGGTGGTCCTCGGCTTCGCGCCCGGCGCCGGCGAGCCCGAGAGCGGCGTCCTCGTCGCGCTTAAGATCGACCGCTGGCCGACGCCCAGCGTCGTCGCGGGCGGCACGGTCACCAAGATTCTGGGCAAGGCCTCCGAGCCCTCGGTGCGGCTATCCGCCACGCTCGCGTCGAAAGAGATCGATACCACTTTCCCGAGGGCCGTCGAGAGCGAGGCCGAGAAGATGGGCCTCGATCCGACCCCCGAGCAGTGGGCCGGGCGCAAGGAGCTGTTCCACCTCCCGGTGTTCACCATCGACGGCGCCGACGCGAAGGACTTCGATGACGCAGTATCTCTTGAGGAGATTCCCGGAGGGAATTGGCGGCTGGGCGTGCACATCGCCGCCGTCGCCGAGTACGTCAAGCGCGGCTCCGCCATCGACGCCGAGGCGATCAAGCGCGCGACGAGCGTGTATCTGCCCGGCCGCGTGATCCCGATGCTGCCGCCCAAGCTCTCCGACCATCTGTGCTCGCTGCGCCCCGACGTGCCGCGCCTGACGCTCACCTGCTGGCTCGAGCTCGACGCGCACGGCGCGCCGGGCAAGACCGAGGTCCAGGAGACCGTGATCCGCTCCTGCCGGCGCTTCACCTACGAAGAGGTGCAGGACGTCGTCGACGGAAAGCCCGTCGAGCGCGTGACGCCCGAGGTGGAGGCCGTCGTCCTCAAGATGGCGGCCTTGGCCAAGATGCTCACCAAGGTGCGCATGCGCCGCGGCGCCCTCGACTTCATGACGACCGAGTACTACGTCAAGATGGACGAGCAGGGCCTGCCGCTGATCGTGCTCAAGCGCCCGCGCCTCGACAGCCATCGTTTGATCGAGGAGTTCATGGTCGCGGCCAACGAGGCCGTCGCGCGTCATCTCTCGAAGAACAAGACGCCCTTCATGCGCCGCCTCCACGAGACGCCCGACCCGGTGCGCCTGCAGGCGCTGCAGGAGGAGATGGGCCTGCTCGGCATCGTCGCCAAGACTTCCCTCGTCGCGCACCCCGTGGAAGGCCTGCAAAGCCTGCTCGCCGCCGCCGTCGGCCACCCGTTCGAGGAGACCGCCAACATCCAGGTCATCCGGAGCCTGAAGCAGGCGCGCTACTCCGCGGAAGCCGGCGGCCACTTCGGCCTCGCGTCGAAGGACTACTGCCATTTCACCTCGCCGATCCGCCGCTACCCCGACCTCGTCGTGCACCGCGCCGTCAAAGGCCTGCTCAAGGGCGACAAGACGAGCCACGTGTCCGGCTTCGACCTGGAAGGACTCGCCGTGCATTGCTCCGAGCGCGAGCGCGGCGCCGCCGAGGCCGAGCGCAAGGCCGTCGACATGGCCCGCGCCGCGATCCTGGGCCGCTCGGTCGGCCAGATCTTCGACGGCGTCGTCATCAACGTGACCACCGCCGGGGCCTTCGTGTCCTTGCCCGACTCCGGCGCGACCGGCCTGTGGCGCGGCGCCAACGCGACGATCGGCCAGAAGCTCAAGGTGAAGCTCACCGGCGTCGACGAGGCCCTGGGCCGCATCGAGCTCGAGCCCGTCAAGGACTCGTTGCCCAACCAGATCCGCGTCACGCCCTGGCAGAACAAGAACAAGCCCGCCAAGCCCTCCCCCTGGCAAAAGAAGCGCCGCCGCTAGCTTTGGTGTCAGGCCGGTGAATTCGTTGAATTCACCGGCCTGACACCGTAAAAAGCCAAGTGACCTAGGTTACGCGAACCTGAAATGTCGTCGTAACAGGCCTCGGGCATACTTCGAGGGTCGGCGCCCCCCGACAAGGAGTACACCGAGATGAACATCGTGATGGTCGCCGCCGTGGCCGGTCAAGGAATCAATCCCGCGCTTCCGTCGCATGAGGGGATGCTTTTTTCCTTGTTCCTGGGCATCGCCGGAATCATGCTGCTGACCGCCGCCGGGCTGATGGTCCGCCGCGAGGCGCCGCGGGACGCCGTGCGCTACGCGCGCTCACACCGTCGCACGAACGGTCTTTAGGTCTTCCCAGCGCGTCGTCCAGCAAGGCGATAGGTTTTCGCAGCGCGAGCCCCAGGCCGTGGACGACTTTTCCCCGCCGTAGCGCAGGGCGCCCGCCCCGAGCGAGGCGTTGAGGCGGTCCACCGTTTTCGACAGGCGGGCGGAACGCTCCGCGCCGCCGTCGTCGAAGAACTCGCTTTGCGCGGTCTCCGCGGGCTCGAGGCCGCCCAGCACGATTCCCGCTTTCTTGTAGGCGCGCCCTTCGACGAACAGCTTTTCAGCCAGGGCTTTCGCCGCGCGGATCAAGGTCGGCGTGTCGTTGGTGGGGGAAAGGCGCACGGATTCGCCGTCCATCACGGGGCGCTCGTCTTCGCGCCAGCCGAAGTGGACGCCGAGCTCTCCGGCGCGCAGGCCGTGGCGACGCGCGCGCTCGCCGGCTCGGGCCGCGAAGGTCCCCAGCGCGGACTGCAGCGCGTCGAGCGAATACACGGGCTTGCCGAACGAGCGGGAGACGGTCACCGACTGGCGCGCCGCGGGCGCGTCGGCCAAGGTCAGGCAGGAGATTCCGCGCAGCTCGTGGGCGAGCTTGAGCCCGCCGATGCCGAGCGTGCTTCGGATCAGGGCGTCGCGCGCCCGGGCGAAGTCCCCGGCGGTGCGTATGCCGTACGGCGCCAGCCGGAGCGCGGAGCGCTTGGCGATCCCCCAGACGTGAGTCACCGGCGTTTCATCGAGGATCGCCTCGCGGATTCCGGCGTCGAGCAAGGACAGCACGCCGCCGCATTTCTTCGCCTTGTCGGAGCCGAGCTTGGCCAGGGCTTTCGTCGGCGCCAGGCCGACCGCCACCGGAAGGCCGGTCCACCGGCGCACCTCGGCGCGCAGCTCGTGGGCGCGCGCCTCAAGGTCTCGGTCGTCGGCGAAGGTCATAAACGACTCGTCGATCGAGTAGTTCTCGACGACCGGCGCGTGGCGATATAAAACCGCGGCGACACGCCGCGACATGTCCACGTACAGCTCGTGGTTGGCCGAGAGCGAGACGATTTTGTGCTCGGCGACGAGCGCGCGGATCTCGAAGAACGGCGCGGCCATGCCGACGCCGAGGGCCTTGGCCTCCTCCGAGCGGGAGATCACGCAGCCGTCGTTGTTGGAGAGCACGATGACGGGGCGCGTCTCGAGCTCGGGGCGGAAGGCGCGCTCGCAGGAGACGAAGAAGTTGTTGCAGTCGACGAGCGCGAACGCCGTCACGGCGCGCGCACGACGAAGGTGACCACGCCCCAGACCTCGAGGCCGTCGTCCTCGCGCCAGCCGGGGGGCAGGCGGCGGGTGATCATCTCGCCGCGGACCACGGCCACGATCACGCGCCCCGGGGCGGGAACCTCGGCGCGGTCCACGATCAGGAGATCGCCGTCCTTGACGTCCGCGTCGGGCGCGGAGCCCGCCGCGCGCAGGAAAAAGGTGGCGGCCGGCCGCTTGATCAGCCGGTCGTCGAGCTTGAGGCCGACGTCGTCATAGTCTTCGCTGGCGACGAACATGCCGTAGTATAGTCGAACGCCCGTTCGAACGCAAGGTGGGGTTCGAATTCAACGAATTCACAGGCCTGACACCGGAAATCTCCGGGAATCCCGGGAAAGCCGGGAAAGGGAGCGGGAAACTTTTCTAGGATGAGCGGGTCCCATACGGCTGGAGGCTCCACCATGAAAAATATCGCCCTCGTCCTGTCGCTGGCGCTCGCCGCGCCGGCGTCCGCCCTCGAAGTCACGGTTTACAACTCGAACCTCGGTCTCATCAAGGAGACGCGGCCGTTCACGCTGAAAAGCGGCGTCAACTCCGTCCAGGTCGTCGACGTCGCGGCGCAGATCGATCCCACCAGCGTCCACTTCAAGTCGCTGACCGCGCCGGACGCGGTGTCGGTGCTCGAGCAGGATTTCCGCTACGACCTGATCAGCCAGGAGAAAATCCTGCAGCGCTATCTCGGCAAGGAGATCGAGCTCCAGCGCTACGGCCGCGACGGGGATAAAAAGGAGATCATCAAGGGAACCTTGCTGTCGGCGGCGGGCGGGAAGGTGATGAAGGTCGGCGACAAGCTCGTTTTGAATCCGCAGGGCGAGGCGATCCTGCCCGAACTGCCCGAGGGGCTGCTGACCAAGCCGACCTTGATGTGGCTGCTCAACGCGCGCAAGGGAGGCGAGCATCAGGGCGAGATATCGTACCTGACGGCCGGCTTATCTTGGAACGCGGACTACGTGCTCGTCATCGACAAGGACGACGCGAAGGCCGACCTGAACGCCTGGGTCACCGTGGCGAACAACTCGGGCGCGACCTACAAGGACGCCAAGCTCAAGCTCGTCGCCGGCGACGTCCACCGCGCGCCCGCGCCGCAGTTCGCCCGGGGCCGCATGAACTACGCGGCCAAGTCGATGGCCATGGAGGCGGACGCGGGGGGGATGAGCGAGAAATCCTTCTTTGAGTACCACATGTACAGCCTGGGCCGGCTGACCACGCTCGCGGAGAATTCCTCCAAGCAGGTCGAGATGGCCTCGGCGGCAGGAGTGCCGGTGCGCAAGCTATTCACCTACGACGGCGTCGAGGGCGTGCAGTGGAGCTACTTCGGCGACGCGGCCTACTGGGACCCGAACTACGGCCTGAGCTCGGGCAAGAAGGTCGCGGTCCATTTCGAGTTCGACAACAAGAAGGCCGAGGGCCTGGGCATACCGCTTCCCAAGGGGCGCGTGCGCGTGTACAAGAAGGACGACGACGGCGCGCTGCAGCTGGCCGGCGAGGACGCGATCGACCACACGCCGAAGGACGAGAAGGTGCGCGTGAAGATGGGCGAATCCTTCGACCTCGTCGGCGAGCGCAAGCGGACCGACTACAAGTCCGACCTCAAGGGCCGCCGCTTCGAGGAGACCTTCGAGATCCGGATCCGCAACCACAAGGACGCCGACGCGGCGGTGACCGTCGTCGAGCACCTGTACCGCTGGACGAACTGGAAGGTCGTGGACGCGTCCGCGAAGTGGATCAAGCGCGACGCGCAGACCGTCGAGTTTCCGGTGACCGTCAAGAAGGACGGCGAGACCGTGGTGACCTACACCGTCAAGTATTCCTGGTAGACCTGGACGGTCCGAAAAAGAAAGGGCCCCGCTCGCGCGGGGCCCTTTTCATTTTACGGCCTAAGTCTTAGTACGCGCCGATCTCGCGCTCGAGGTCGTTCTCGGGAAGGCTCTGGTGGCGGTCGGAGCGCACCGGGCCGAGGTCGTCGGAGGCCTTCTCGGCGGGCTGGCGGCGCCCGTCGAAGAGGTTCTCGAGCTTCTCGCGGGAGGCGGCCGAGTCCTTGGCCGATCCGTCCTTGGCGGGAGCGGCGAACTGGGCGCGCAGGGCGGGGAAGGGGATCGTGACGTTCTCGCGCTCCGCGACGATGTGGTTCATCGGGATGATCGCGGCGGGCAAGGTGACGGCGAGGACGGGGATCGCGGCCGCCATCGGGACGGGGGCGAGCGTCAGCGCGACGGAGGGGCTCAGCAGGGGCGCGGGAAGGTTGATGCGGGGGCTGATCACCGCGTTGCCCATCGGGCCGGGCAGGATCGACGGCGTGCCGATGTACATGTTGCCGCGTCCGCCGGGGAGAATCGAAACTTGCGCCGAGGCCGTGCCGGCGAGAACGAGCGAGAGGGAAACGAACGTCATCTTGATATTCATTGCCCCTACAGTATAGACGGCGGGGCCGAAACCACCGATGAGAGTGGTCAACCTATGTAATTGATGACGATCAACTGAAATTCGTCAATAAAATTAAGACTTATCGTACATGAGACGCCGAAAAAGGCTCAGTAAGCGCCGATTTCCGCCTCGAGGTCCGCCTCGGGCAAGGTCACGCGCACGCTCGGCCGAACCGGCGCGGGCTTGCGGGCCGGGATCAGGCGGCCGTCGAACAAGCCTTCGGCGAGCTCTTTCTGCCAGTCGTTGTTCTTTTCCGCCGTCCCGAACTGCGCGCGCAGGTCCGGGAGGATCGGCGCCAGCGGATGCGCGACGTTCTCACGCGAGGCCGCGGGACGGACCACCGGAACGACCGGCCGGCTCGGGATCATCGGGATCGGGAGAATGGGGAAGACTCCCATGATCGCGACCGCGGCCGAAGGGGCGGGCGCGGGCGCCAAGGTCACCGCCAATCCCGGGTTGAGGCGCGGCGCGGGCAGGTCGATGCGCATCCCCGCGATGGGGTTGATGGCGGGGCTGGGAAGGATCACGGGCGCGCCGATGTAGGGGTTCGCGCCGCCGGGCAGGATCGCGCGAAACTGCGCGGAGGCCGGGACGGAGAGGAGAGCCGGGAGAAGAACCGCGACGACCGTCTTCAGGGAGAGTTTCATAAAGTCACCTCGTTGCGACGGCCCCAGTATACGCCTGCCGGAACGGAGGCGGCATGAGGACGGTCAAGGCGAACTTTGACGCGAATCAGTTGAGGACGGTCAACCGCGCGGGATCAGAACGCGGCGGTGTCGACGACGATCGTGACCGGCCCGTCGTTGACGGACTCGACGGCCATCGAGGCGCCGAATTCGCCGGCGCGCACCGTCAGGCCCGACGCGGCGAGCAGCTCGGCGGCGAGGCGGCACAGCGGCTCGGCCTTCTCCGGCCGCGCGGCGCCGGTGAAGTCCGGGCGGCGGCCGCCCTTGAGCGAGGCGAGCAAGGTGAACTGAGAGATCAGGAGGAGCTCGCCCTTGACGTCGACGACGGACTTGTCGAACTTGCCCTCGGCGTTGGAGAAGACGCGCAGGACGAGGATTTTCTCAACGAGCTTGCGCACGGCCGCCTCGTCGTCGTCGAGCCCCACGCCCAGGAGGATCAGGAGCCCGGGGCCGGTCGCGCGGCGCTCGCCGGCGCGGGGGCCGTCGCGTAAAGTGACGGAGGCCGACAAAACGCGCGTCGCCACGGCTTTCATGAGATATAGTTTAACTTCTTATGCGCCTGTTCATCGCCGTCGCCGCGGATGAAGAGATCAAATCGGCCGCCGCCGAGGCCGTCGCCCGCCTGCGCCGCGCGGACGGCAGCTTCCGCTGGGTGGATCCGCGCGACATGCACACGACCTTGCGCTGGTTCGGCCTTACGCCCGAGGAGAAGCTCCCGGAGATCCAGGAGTTGATGGTCCGCGCCGCCGCCCAGATCGCGCCGTTTACGATCGCGTACGGCGGGGTGGGCGCGTTCGACTCGTTGGAGGAGGCGCGCGTCGTGTGGATCGGCCTCGCCGAGGGGCATGCTCCGATGGAGCGCGCCGCCGCGCTCGTCGGCCGCGACGAGCCGCGCCCGTTCGCGCCGCACCTCACCCTGGGCCGCAACCGGGGCGCGGCGGCCACGCCCGGCTTCGTCGCCGCCCTCAAGGCGGAGCCCGTCCTCAACCTGCGCCGTCCGGTGACCAAAATCAGTCTGTACGCGAGCCAGCCCGCGCCGTTCGGCCACGCTTACGAGATCCTG
>JAHFCD010000459.1 GCA_023249695.1 Elusimicrobiota bacterium | reverse complement strand
CGGGAGAAAGGAGGGCGGCCAGAAGGAGAATAATCATTGTGGTATGATAGCGGCCTTGACGGCGGAACCCTCTGGGTCCCGCGGCCTTTATGAGCGCGGGAAACGGTCCAGACCCGGCTCGTCGCCTTGCCGTCGTATCCGCAACCGAACCGGTTACCTCATGAGCGCTTTCTCCGAAGCCCTGCTGGCCCTGCGACGCGACGCCGGCTTCCCGTCGGCCTACCGCTTTTACCACCGCAACGGCGGCCGCCGCCATTTCGGCTTCACCTACGTCCACTACCTGCGGCTCGAGAAGGGCGCGAAGGCTCCGCGCGCGGAGGCCTTCGGCGCGATTCTCAAGGCCCTGCGCCTGGCCCCCGCGGCCGACGGCGCCCGGCGCCTGTTCCGCTCCTATCTCCTCGACGTGCTGGGCTCGCCCGAGGCGTACGAGCTCATCGTCGGCTCGGTCAGCGCGGACGTGCCGTCGGTGTCGCCCACGCTCGCCGAGGGCGGCTTCGACCGGCTCAAGCGCGAGCACCTGATGCACATGAGCCCGGAGCAGTTCACGGCCGTCTCCCGCGACGCGAACGCGTATTGGACCTCGGAGCTCCTGCTCAACGACGACGGCACGTGGACGCCGAAGGACGTCGCCGGACGCCTGGGCTGCTCCGCGAGCGACGGGGCCGCGGCGCTCGAGCTGCTCACGAAGGCCAAGCTCCTGCGCGCGACCTCGCCGGGCCGCTACAAGACCCGCCAGCCCGGAAAGTTCTGGACGTTCCCCGGGCGCAGCAAGGGCATGGAGCCCCTGCTCGAGCGCGTGCGCGGGTTTTGGGACGCGATGGCCAAGCGCCAGGGCGGGCCGTTCGGCGAGCGCCTCGAGCTGGTGCGCGCCTCCTCGAGCGTCATGCGCCAGTACATGAACGCGCTGCACCGCGCCGTCGACGAGGCCAATCTGGCCTCCACGCATACCCAAGGCGAGGACACCGCGCTCTTTCTGATCGAGGGCCGCGTGCGCCGGCTCCTGCCCTTTTAAATGGCGTCTCATTGGCTCATGAAGTCGGAGCCGGACGTCTTCGGCATCGACGATCTGGCGAAAAAGAAAACCGGCGGGTGGGACGGCGTGCGCAATTACGAGGCGCGCAACTTCATGAAGGTCATGAAGGTCGGCGACAAGGTCCTCTTCTATCATTCGAACGCCCTGCCCTCCGGCGTCGCGGGCATCGCGGAAGTCTGCCGCGAGGCGTATCCCGATCCGACGCAGTTCGACCGGAAGGACGGCCATTACGATCCGAAGGCCGCGCCGGACAAGCCGATCTGGTTTCAGGTGGACCTGCGCTTCGTGTCCAAGTTCCCGCGCTTCGTCCCGCTCGACGAGCTGCGCGGCATGCCCGAGCTCGCGGACATGGCGCTGTTCAAGCGCTCGCGGCTCTCGGTGATTCCCGTGACCCCCGCGCAATGGATGCGCATCGTCAAGCGGGGCGGATGAGCGAGGAAGACTCCGAGCTCGCGGGCGTGCGCATCCACGGCGACGGCGCGCAGATGCGGCTGTCCATCAAGGACGGCGTCTACACGATCTGGGTGGAGAGCACCGAGCTGATGAGCAGCTCGATCCATAAATCCGAGGACGAGCTCGCGAAGATCGTCTGCGGCAAGCTCAAGCATCTGCCCGAGGCCCGGATCCTGATCGGCGGCCTGGGCATGGGCTACACGCTCGCCGCCGCGCTCAAGGAGCTGGGCCCCAAGGGCCAGGTCGTCGTCGCCGAGTTGATGCCCGCGGTCTTGGAGTGGAACCGCGGCGTGCTCGCCGACCTCGCGGGGCGCCCGCTCGAGGATCCCCGTGTCGCCGTGAAGATCCAGGATGTGGCGCACAGCCTGCAGACGGAGCTCGCGGAGTTCGACGGGATCCTGCTCGACGTCGACAACGGACCCGAGGGCCTCACGCGCGGCTCCAACGACTGGCTCTACTCGCAGGAGGGCCTCGCGTCGGCCTACACGGCGCTGCGCCCGGGCGGCATCCTCGCGATCTGGTCGTCGACGCCGGACAAGACCTTCGGGATGCGTCTGCGCAAGGCGGGCTTCGACGTGGAGGAAAAGAGCGTCGATTCCTCCAACGAGGAGCGCAGCGACAAGCACACGATATTCCTGGCCGCGGTCCGGGCGTCCTAGCCTAGCGGATCGCGTCGAGGGCGGCCCAGAACTCGGCTGGCGTGGCGATGCGCTTGTCGGGATCGGGCTCGAGAGCGCGGTCGATCAGCGCGTCGAACTCGGGGCTCAGGCCGTGCACGCGCGTCGACGGGCGCAGGTAGCTCTTGGCGAGCTTCGCCGGCGTCGTGCCGTCGTACGGGCGCACCCCGGTCGCCATCTCGTACAGCACGGCTCCGAGCGCGAACACGTCGTTTTCGCGTCGGATGACGCCGTATTCCTGCTCCGGGGCCATGTAGTGCGGCGTGCCGACGACGGTTTGGGTCGTCGTCGCGGCCTTGCCGCTGAGCGCCGCGTGGCGGGAGATGCCGAAGTCGAGGACCTTCACGCCGCCGTCCTTGGTCAGCATCACGTTGCCGGGCTTCAGGTCGCGGTGGACGACGCCGCGGCCGTGCGCGTAGGCGAGCGCGGCGCAGACGGGGCCGAGCACGCGCTTGACCTCGGAGAGGGGCAGGATCTTCTGCTCGGTGATCAGCTCGTCGAGGGTGCGGCCCTCGAGCCTCTCGAAGACCAGATAGAGCCCCCGCTCGTCCTGCTCGACGGCGTGAATATCCACGATCGAAGGGTG
>JAHFCD010000034.1 GCA_023249695.1 Elusimicrobiota bacterium | reverse complement strand
CGGCCTCGGCCTCGCGACGGAAGACGGCGACTGGCAGGTGCGCATGACGGCCGTCCACGCCCTCGGCGCGCGCGGCACGGACGGGGCCCCGATCCTGAACAAACTGCTCCGCAGCGAGCCGTGCCCGGTCGTGCGCCTGATGACCCTGCACAGCCTCGGCAGCCTCGGCCCCGAGGGGGAGGAGGCGAAGGCCATGGGCTGGATCTCCGACGCGAGCAACAAGGAGATCGAGTGCGTGGACCAGCCCGGCCCCGGCCGCGCCGTGTGGGCGCGCGGCAAGCAGGCGTCGAAAAAGACGGCGGCGCCGTGGGTCGCGCCCGCGCGCAAGGCGCGACGGCCCGACGCGCCCCCGCCGACCCCCGTCCCGTCCGCTCCTCCCGTCGAGGCTCCGGCCGTCGCGGTGGTGACGCGCGACCCCGTCTCGCCGGTCGCGCCCGCGGCGAGGCCGTCCCGGCCGCCGGAGAGCCTTCCGTCCCCGACCAAGTTCGAGCGCCATAGCGAGCTCGACGCCCTCCTCGAGATGTCGACCGCGTCCGGTACGCGGTCCGGCGTCGCCCTCGCGATGCGCGGACGGAGCACGGCGGCTCCCGAAAATCTGCCCTTGGCCGTCGGCCTCATACCGCGCGAGCACGAGGTCGCGGCGCCCGGAATGATCATGAAGGACGCGGGCGGCAAGGCCGCTTTCGACGCTTTGCCGGGCCTTCTGCGCGCCCTCAAGCGCGGCGACGAGCGCACGCGCGCGCGCGCCGCCGACGACCTCGGCCATATGGGCGCGGCGGCCTCGACCGCGGTCCCGGCGTTGATGACCGCCTTGGGGGACCGCAGCGCGAAGGTGCGCGCGAGCGCCGGGCTCTCGTTGGGCAACATCGGGACGGCGCACGCGAGCGTCGTCCCGCTGCTGACGAAGGCCTTGAAGGACCGCAGCGAGGACGTACGCTACGCGGCGGCGCTGGCCCTGTCGCGCATCGACACGGCCGAGGCGCGCGACGCCTTCAATCGCCACGTCGGCAAGGAAGCGCGCCGCGCCATCGACCGGCCGAAGACGCGCGCCGGCCGGTAACGGTTTCCGGAAAACAGCTAATATCCCCGCATGATCACCGAACTCAACGACGTCGAGGCGCGCGTGCTGGGATCGCTCGTGGAGAAATCCCTGACGACGCCGGAGTCCTATCCGCTGTCGCTGAACAGCCTCGTGCTGGCGTGCAACCAGAAGACGAGCCGCGACCCGGTGCTGAGCCTCGAGGAGCCCGTCGTCGCCGCGGCCCTGCACGCGCTCCTCGAGCGCAGCCTCGCGGGGCGCATCCACGAGCCGGGAAGCCGCGTGCCCAAGTTCATGCATCACGCCGAGATTCTGCTCGAGGGCGCCGACGCGAAAACGATCGCGACGATCTGCGTGCTCCTGCTCCGCGGCCCGCAGACCGCGGGGGAGATCAAGACGCGGACCGACCGCCTGTGCGAGTTCGCGAGCAGCGCGGAGGTCGAGTCGCTGCTTCAGGACATGTCCCTGCGCGCCGAGCCCTGGGTCGTCAAGCTGCCGCGTCAGGCCGGCCAGAAAGAATCGCGCTGGCGTCAGCTGTTCACCGGCGGGCCCACGGCGGTCCCCGCCTCCGCGCCCGTCGCCGCCGGCGCGCCCGCCGTCGCGAATGCTCCCGTCGCGGGGTTCCCCGTCGTTGATCGTTTCGCCGAGCTCGAGAAGCGGGTGGCGGCGCTCGAGGAAGCCGTCAAGCGCCTGTCGCCGGCTGACGCTGTCCCCGAAATTCCACCGGTGGAAAATCGGGGCTAAGCCGGGGCGCTACTTCTCGGCGAGGATCATCGCGATCCAGATGTCCTCGCGGCCGCCGTTCTCGTCGAGGGCGAACTTGCCGTTGCCGTGGCGGCCGTCGTCGCCTTCCCAATAAACGTGCGAGCGGCGGAAGCCCGCCTCGGCGAGGAGCTCGCGAATCTCGGCGATCGTCCAGACGCGCCAGTCGTAGGTGAAGACGTCGCGGACCTTCTTGCCGCCCTTCGGCTTGAAGTGCATCGCGCACTGCGCCGTGTTGTAGACCGGATCGTAATCGTACTGCTCCCAGTAATAGGTGAAGCGGGGATGGACGGTCCGCTCCACGTTCGGCCGCTGGACGCCGCCTCCGCCGAAGCAGTCCAGCGCGATCACCCCGTCGCGGCGCAGGTTCTTGAAGCAGGCCTTGAAGTAGGCCTTGAGCTCCGCCCGCTTCTGGAAGAAGAAGTAGGAGAAGTTCATCGCCATGATCAGGTCGCTCTTGGGGCCGCCCGGGGCGAGCACGTCCTTGCGCTCGATGACGACGCGCCCGCGCTGCTCGGGCGTGAGCTTGGCCAGGAAGGTCTTCGTGCCGTAAGCGAGCGGCTCGGCGCCGAGGTCCCGTCCGTACGCCCGGTAGTCGGGCCCGAGCCTCACCCACTCGCAGCAGACGCCGAAGCTCCCGCAGAAATCCTCGCGCAAGAGCTTGGGGGCGCGGCCCCGCAGTTGGCGGTAAAGCTCGCGGAAAAATCGGACGTCCACGTCGGGCTGCTGGACGGCTTGAGCGTACAGCGCGTATTTATCGATGGTTGGCATAGGTGTGGGCGCGGTGGCAGGGTACGCACAAGGTCTCGAGGTTGTCAAGATGGTGAGCGCAGCTCACCATGCCGTGCGCGCCGAGGCACGGCACGATGTGGTTGACCTCGATCGGGCGCCCGCCGCCGCAGCGCACGCAGGCGTACTTGTCGCGGCGCTTCGCGGCCCGACGCGCGCGCGACCACCAGTGGTTCTTCCAGAACGCGGTCGCGCAGCGGTCGCGGCACCACATGCGCCGCCCGGCGGGCAGAGGCGCCGCGCACCACGAGCAGGCGCCCGCTCCTCGCCGGGCCAGCGTGCACGAAGCCGCGAGCGCCGCGCTTTTCGTCATCAGGGCTATTCTACTAAGGTCCTAAGGTGTCAGGCCTAACGGTAGTGACAGTATTTCTCCGATGTATTCCAGTTGAAATACTGTCACTACCGTTAGGCCTGACACCAACGTTGACGACGTCGTTCCTCCGTTTGATATTATGACCTCGTGAAACTCGCGCTGCGCGCCGGGCTGGCCGTGATCATACTCGCCTCCGCCGGGGCGGGGGCGGCGATCGGCTTCGCGCCTTTCCAGACCGTCATGGCCCTTCGCCGCCTCGCGCTGTGGCGCGGGGGCGCGCGCCGCGTGGCCGCCGGGCCCTTGCTCGCGTATGAAAAGAGCACCTGCCGCCCCGGCGCGCCGTGCCGCTGCGTGGCGCTCGTCCACGGCCTCGGCGACAGCGCGATGACCTGGGACAAGGCGATCTTAGGCCTCGGCGGCGCGGCCGCTCCGCCCAAAGGGACCTTGCTGCTCGCGGTGGACCTGCCCGGGACCGACGGCTCGGCGCCCGCGGCCGATTACGGCATCCGCGCCCAGGCTCGCGTCCTGCGCGCCGCCCTCGAGACGCGCTGTCCGGAGTGGACCGTGGCGGGCAACAGCCTCGGCGGCTGGATCTCGGGGTGGCTCGCGGTGGATTGGCCGCAGGGCGTGCGCCGGCTCGTGCTCGTCAACGCGGCGGGCCTGACCGACCCGACCGACCTCGCGATCCAGGCGGCCAAGACCTTGGCCGCGCCCACGATCGAGGCGATGAAGGTTTTCAGCGCCAGGGCGTACGCCCATCCGCGCGCGGTGCCGGAGCGCGCCTGGCCTTCGGTCATCGCGTCCATCCGCGCGCGGCCCACGCGCGAGATCCTGGCCGCGCTGAAGCTCGAGGACGTCCTCGATTCGCGGCTCAAGGACGTGAAGGCCGAGACCGTGATCCTGTGGGGGGAGGCCGACGGCGTCCTGCCCCTGGGGTTCGCCGAGCGCTCCCGGCGCGGCATTCCCGGCGCGCGCCTCGTGATGATCCCCGCCTGCGGTCATCTGCCTCAGCAGGAATGCCCGGAGAGCGTCTCCCGGGCCTTGTTCGGACCGAAGCTCTAAGCGCGCGTTACTTTCGGCCGGACCAGTCGGCGGCGCGCTTCTCGTCGGACATCTTCTTGAGCTGCTCGTCCGCGCGGCGGACCTTGCGGGCGGCCTTGGCCTTGACGGGCTTCGCGACGAGGCCTTCGACGGGCTGGAGGGGGGCGAGAGGGTCGATGAGGCTCAGCGTGATCGCCTGACCGGAGCCGATGCGCACCGCGCCCGTGACGCCGCCGGCGGCCAAGGTGAGCTGACGGCTCATGATCTGGCTCATCAGGGGATCGTGGGCGACCATCGGGCTCTTCACTTCCGCGGCGGCGGGCAGGGCCGCCAAGGTCATCATCGCCGCGAAGATCGCCGTCTTGATTTCGGTTCTCATTTCCTTTCCTGCTTTAAGAGTAGCGGGAAAGGCGCTCGCCGGTCAGTGTCCTAGGACCCGGGAGGGCCTAGGACCATAGGCCTAGGCTAGCGATTCGCGGCGGACTGGATCTTGCCGAGCTGGGTGCCGTCGCCGACGGGCGGCTCCGCGAGACGGCCGTTCGCCGCCGGAGTGGGGCCGAAGGTCGCCGCGCCCCCGTTGATGAGGGCCTTCGAATTTTCCGCGGCCTGGCCGATCCTGGTGTAGGAGTAGCCGGATTTGGCGGCCTCGGCCTTGGCGACCGCGCCGTCGATCTTGATGACCTGATCCTTGCCGGCCATGGCGACGTCGCCCTGGCCGCTGGAGCCAGCGCCCGAGCCCGAGTCGCCGCCGCCCATGCTTTCCTGGTTGGCGAAGACCTCCGCGCCCTGATCGCGGCCCGGGCTGCGGCTGCCGCCGTTGCCGGTCGGCGTGGTGGGCGGCGTGTCGCCGGCGGGATCGTTGCCCGCGACGGCTCCGCCCGTGCCCTTGGGAGCGGTATTGGGGGTGCTCGTCATCGACATGCCGCCGCCGGACGAACCGGTGTAGTTGCGGCGTTCGGCGTTGGCCTGCTGAATCTGGTCGGAGAACTCGCTCTGGGGGCGCGTCTCGCAGCCTCCCTGGCTGCAGACCTCGATCGTGCCGTCCTTCTTGGGGAGGCCGTAGCGGTGGTCGCCGAGGTCGATCGCGTCGGGATAGGTATTCTGGACGACCTCGAAGCCGGCCTTGAACTGAGCGTCGGTCATCGCCGGCGGGGCGCTGGGGCGGTCCGGCGGGGCGGGGGGCCCGATAAAGCCGGGCTCCTGGTCGTAGCGGCGGCCGGTCACCACGATCTCGTCGACGGTGGTCGGCTCTCCCTTAGGGTCCGCGGAGGGCTTCTTGTTTTCCGGCTTCTTGCTGGCCAGCCACGCGTCCCGCTTCTTCTGCTCGTCGGACGTGCACAGGCGATAGGGAACGGTTCCGCACTTCTTGAAGAACTCATCGTTGGCCGTCGAGGGGTTGGACTGATTTCCGAGCAGCTGGAGCGGCGCGGAGCCGGTGTTTTCCATCAGCTTGCGCTGGCAGGCGAAGTCCTTCTCCGCGCAGCCGCCGCCCTTGCGAATCTCGCGGAAATTGAGCTCCTGGGTGGTGCACAGGCGGTAGGGGACGGTGGAGCACTTCTCCACCATGTCCGTGTCGCCGGGGAGGGTCGGGCTGAAAGGGGCGGTTTGAGGACCGAAGCCGCTTGAGGTGGGCAGGACGAGGGTCTGCGACATGGCGGCCGAGGCCGTCATCAGAAGGGCCGCGGCGAGGGGGTTTTTGAGGTTCATGCGCTTTCTCCGGTCTTTCTTGCGACCTCCACAGCATAGCCCCGGAGCGCCCCCCCGCGCCATAGGACCAAGGGCCTAGACGTCAATAGGCCCTAAGGCCTAGATGGGCGGCCTGCGGCCGCCCCCCGAACAGGAGGGTTGACCTTTGGCCGCGCTTATCCTAATATGCGGCCCACCATTCACCAGACACAAGGGGCTAAATGATCAGATTCGGCACTTCCGGTTGGCGCGGCGTGGTTTCGGACGACTTCACGTTTTCGAACGTTCGAAAGGTCGCGCACAGCGTCGCGGGCTGCGTGAAGGAGAGCCCCGAGGTCGGCTACAACAGCGACGAGTACCGCCAGTTCCTGGCGGGGACCGCGCCGTCGCGCGTGCCGACCGTCATCGTCGGCTACGACACCCGCTTCCAGTCCGAGGACTTCGCGCACGAGGTCGCCGCGGTGTTCGCCAACGACGGCATCCGCACCTTGCTCGCCTCCGCCGACCTGCCGACGCCCGCCGTCGCCTGGGCCGTGCTGGCCAACAAGGCCGTGGGCGGCGTGATGATCACCGCCTCCCACAACCCCGCGCAGTACAACGGCTTCAAGTGGATGCCCTACTGGGGCGGCTCGGCCTCGCCGAACGTGACCAACGACCTCGAACGGCGCATCGAGCTTCTCGGCGAGCACGCGATCAAGACGATGTCCGACGAGCGCTCGACCAAGGAAGCCTGGGTCGACAAAATCGATTTCCGCAAATCCTACTTCGATCAGCTCGAAAGCCTCCTGGACGTCAAGGCGATCAAGAAGGCGAAGCTCAAGGTCGGCATCGACGCGATGCACGGCTCGGCCCGCCTGTACCTGCGCTCGTTCCTCGAGGAGCGCCTGGGCGTGGAGGTCTTCGCGCGCAATGAGGACCGCGACGTCCTGCTGGGCGGCATCTCGCCCGAGCCGACGCCCGAGTCCACGGCCGGCCTCGCCGAGCAGGTCAAGAAGGAAAAGCTTTCCCTCGGCCTCGCCTGCGACGGCGACGGCGACCGCTTCGGCATCATCGACGCGGGCGGCGTCTGGATCCAGCCGAACGAAGTCATCGCGCTCGCGTACGAGCACCTCGTCGTCAATCGCGGCCTGAAGGGCAAGGCCGCGCGCTCGGTCATGACGTCCCACTTCATCGACGCCGTGGCCAAGTCCCACGGCTCGGAGACGCGCGAGACGCCGGTCGGCTTCAAGTACCTGGGCGAGCTGCTGCGCTCGGGGCCGTTCCTGATCGCCGGCGAGGAGTCGGGCGGCATGTCCATCCGCGGCCACGTGCCCGAGAAGGACGGAATACTCGCCTGCGTGCTGATGCTCGAGCTTGTCGCCTTCGAGAAGAAGCCGCTCGCCGCCGTGCGCGACCGCCTGTTCAAGAAGCTCGGGGCCTTCCATGGGGCTCGCTTGAATTATAAAATGGAGAGGCTGCGCGACACCATCGAGCTCGAAGGGCGGCTCAAGGTCAAGCCGCCGCTGGAGTTGGCCGGGGCCGCCGTGTGGCGCATCGATCAGAGCGACGGGTTCAAGTTCATCCTCCGGGACGGCGCCTGGCTCGGCCTGCGCCGCTCCGGCACCGAAGCGGTGTTCCGCGTCTACGCCGAGGCGCACACGCCCAAGCGCCTGGCCGAGATGATCGACGCGGGTAAGAAATTACTGTCGGGGAAATTTTAATCATGTCCAAGATCGAAACGGTTCGCGCTCAAGAGATTCTCGACAGCCGGGGCTTCCCGACCGTCGCGGCGGAAGTCGTTTTGGCTGACGGCTCCGTCGGCTGGGCCGGAGTTCCGAGCGGCGCCTCGACCGGCGAGCACGAGGCCGTGGAGCTGCGCGACGGCGACAAGGCGCGCTACTTCGGGAAGGGCGTGCTCAAGGCCGTCGAGCACGCCAACGGCGCGCTCGCCGATAGCGTCAAGGGCCGCGACGCCTCCGATCTCGAGGGTCTCGATAAGACGATGATCGCGCTCGACGGCACGCCCAACAAGGGCCGCCTCGGCGCGAACGCGATTCTGGCGATCTCGATGGCGACGGCCCGCGCGGCCGCCGCGTCGGCGAAGACGCCGCTGTACGCCTTCCTGCGCCAGGCCTACGGCCTCAAGTCCGACAGGTGGGTCTTGCCCGCGCCGATGCTCAACGTCGTCAACGGCGGCAAGCACGCCGACTCCGGCCTCGACGTGCAGGAGTTCATGATCGTTCCCACGGAGGCGGCGACCTTCTCCGAGGCGCTGCGCGCCGGCGCCGAGGTGTACCAGATTCTCAAGAAGAAGCTCACCGCGCTCAAGATGACGACCGCGGTCGGCGACGAGGGCGGCTTCGCGCCGCGCCTGAAGACCCACCTCGAGGTTCTCGAGATCCTCGCCGCCTCCATCGCGGACGCGGGCTACACCGGCAAGGTCCGCCTCGCGCTCGACTGCGCCGCCAGCGAGTACTACAAGGACGGGAAGTATATTCTCGAGGGCAAGGCGCTGACCTCCGCCGAGATCTCCGAGGTGTACGCCTCGTGGGCGTCCAAGCACGGCATCGTTTCCATCGAGGATCCGCTGTGGGAGGACGACTGGTCCGGCTGGAAGGCCATGACCGCCAAGCTCGGCGACCGCATGCGCCTGATCGGCGACGACCTGTTCGTGACGAACCCGGAGCGCCTGGCGCGCGGCATCAAGGAGAAGTCGGCCAACGCCATCCTCATCAAGCTCAACCAGATCGGCACGCTCACCGAGACGGTCAAGGCCGTCACCGACGCGCAGAAGGCCGGCTTCTCGACGGTGATCTCGCATCGCTCCGGGGAAACCGAGGACGCGTTCATCGCGGACCTCGCCGTCGCCCTCAACGCGGGCGCCATCAAGACCGGCGCCCCGTGCCGCTCGGAGCGCCTGGCCAAGTACAACCGGCTCCTGCAGATCGAGGCGGCGCTCGGGAGCAAGGCTTCCTACGCGGGCGGGTCCGCGTTCGCCTCCACGGCCGGAGCGCGGTGAAGTCGAGGGCCCGGCGCGCGACCGATTTCATCCGCGCGCACTGGGGCCGCCTGCTGTCCGGCCTCGCGCTGCTCCTCGTGTTCTTCGGCAACGGCGGCTTCCGCTCCCTGACGCGCAACTGGCTCGAGCTGCGCCGCCTCAACGCCGAGATCGTCTCGCTCGAGCGCGAGGAAAAAGAGCTCGACGGCCGCCTCAAGGCCATGCGGGCCGGCGACGGGCCCGTCGAGCGCCTCGCCCGTCGCGAGCTCGGCTACATCAAGAAAGGCGAGATCGAGTACCGCTTCCCGCCGCCCGAGAAGAAATAATGCGGCCGGTCCTGCTGGACGTCGGCGCGTTCCATCTCTACGGCTACGGCGCCTCGATCATGCTCGGCGCGATCATCAGCGTCAGCCTCCTGTGGCCGCATCGCGCGAAGATGGGCCTGCCCAACGAGGAATCCTTCTGGGCGGTGATCAACCTCGCCGTGGTGTCCGGCTTCATCGGCGGCAAGCTCCTGTTTCTGCTCCAATACGGCTGGCGCGACCTGTCGATCATGAACGGCTACTCGGCGTTCGGCGGCTTCGTCAGCGTGCCGCTGTTCGTCGCGCTGTACGCGCGGTGGAAGAAGATCCCAGTCCTCCAGCTCGCGGACTACATGTTCCTGGGCGCGCTGATGGGGCACGTGTTCGGCCGGGTCGGCTGCTTTCTCGCCGGCTGCTGCTACGGCCGGCCGACGACCGTGCCCTGGGGCGTCGTGTTCCGCGACCCGCGCTCGATGATCCCTCCGGAGCTGCTCGGCGTCCGTCTGCATCCGGTTCAGCTGTACGAGGCGGGGGGCGACCTGCTCATCGTGCTCGTGCTGTGGCGCATCCTGTACGCGATCGAGGCCGGAAAGTATAAGCCCGGGCTCGTCGCGGCCGGCCATTTCGCCGCCTACGGCGTCCTGCGCTTCTCCCTCGAGTTCCTGCGCGCCGACACCTTGCCGTTCCTGGGCCCGCTCTCCCAGGGGCAGGCGCTGGGCCTGGGGCTCATCGCGGCCTCCGGCGGGATCATGGTCTGGAGGAGCCGATGTATCCCGTCCTCCTGAAGCTCGGCCCCCTCGAGATCTCGACCTACGGCGTCATCGTCGCGCTCGCCTGGCTCGCCGGCGTGCGCTGGCTCGTCTCCCGCCGCGCGGCCCTCGGGCTGACCGAGGATGAGATTTGGGACATCGTCTACTGGGTGTTCGGCGGCGCGTTCATCGGCGGCAAGATCATGTACTTCCTCGTGACGCCGGGCGCCTTCGCGCTCTCGTTCGAGGCCCTGCGCTACGGCTTCGTCTTCTACGGCGGCCTGATCGGCGGCCTCGCGGCGGGCCTGTGGCACGCGCGCCGTCTCAAGCTTCCGTTCCTCAAGCTCGCCGACTGGTGCCTCGCGGCGCTGGCGCTCGGCCACGGCATCGGCCGCTTCGGCTGCCTTGCGGCGGGCTGCTGCTACGGCCGCCACACGGACCTGCCCTGGGGCGTCGCGATGGCCGGCGACCCCTCGCGCCACCCGACCCAGGTCTACGAGGCGCTGCTCAATCTCGCGCTGTTCGCGGTCCTGGTCCGCTTCGTCCTGCCGCGGACCCAGGCCGGCCGCTGGCGGCCCGGCAGCGGGCTCGCGGCCTACATCCTCGGCTACGCCGCGCTGCGCTTCGCCATCGAGTTCCTCCGCGGCGACGACCGCGGCTCTTTCGTCGCCGGCCTCTCGCCGTCGCAGTGGGTCGCGCTCGCGGCCGCGGCGGCGACCCTGACGGCCCTCGCTTTACGGAGAAAGTCA
>JAHFCD010000033.1:1480-10432 GCA_023249695.1 Elusimicrobiota bacterium | reverse complement strand
CGTTGAGGTCGTCGATCGCGCTGAAATCCAGCGTGCCGGCCGCGACGGTCGCGCCGCCGCCGACCGCGACGCCGGTGCGCCGATAGTAAACGATCTGATTTTGCATCTGCGAGAGCGAGGCCGTCAGCTGGATGTTCCCGCAGTTGCCGGCGACGACGCCCCCGGGCGTGCGGCAGCCGACCTGCGCTCCGGCGAGGTTGATGCGCAGGCCGGTCGCGGGGACCAGCTGGTTGGCCGGCGTGAAATAGACCGCCCCCCACGCCGTATGGACCGCCGGCGACGACAGCCACATCTCGCCGTCCGCGATCTGGCCGAAGACGGGCTTGTCGAGCAGGTAATCGAGCTTGATCTGGACCGAGCCGCCCGTGATCGTCGTCGTGGGCACCACGACTCCGCCCGAGAGGTCCGAGGTGATCGTGCTGCCGGGTTCGAAGACGGCGCCGGTCAGGTTGAGGGCGGAGCCCTGAATATAGGTGGTCGTGATGTTTCCCAGGCCGCCGAAGACCGTCACCTCGCCGTTGGCGCCGAGCACGGTCGCGTGAGCCTGGCGGCGAGCGCTCATCGCGCCCGCGGGCGTCACGCTGTTCGAGATCGGATCGTAGATCTCGGCGCTCTCGGTGATGCCCTTGTTGGCGAGGACGTCGCGCTTGTTGTAGCCGCCGATGACGAGGGCCTTGCCGTCGCCCATCAAGGTGGCCGTGTGGGCCGAACGCGCCTCGATCATCGGCGAGGCGGACTGGAAGGCGTTGCTGCCGGGGTCGTAGCGTTCGGTGGTCACGAGGTAGCCGCCGGTCGCGGCGATCGCGGGATTGCGGCCTCCGGCGAACCAGACCCGCCCGTCCTTGAGCAGGACGGCGGTGTGGTTGTAGCGCGACTGCAGGAGGCTCGGCGCGGCGCTGAACGTGCCGGCCGTGCAGCTCGTCGGCGTGTAGAACTCGCAGGTTCCGAGCGCGTTGCCCGCGGCGTCCTGTCCGCCGCAAAGGAGGACGACGCCGGTGTTGAGCAAGGTCGCGGTGTGGTTGTAGCGTCCCGTAGTCAGGTTGTTGGAGGTCGCGGTCCAGGCGCTCGTGGCCGGGTTGTAGATGCGGGCGGTGTTCGCGGCGACGGGAGCGACCACATCGCTCACCGCCGTGTTGCCGCCGGCCGCGAGCACGCAGCCGTTGGAGAGCAAGGTCGCGGTGTGGGAGGCGCGCGCGACGCCCATCGCGCCGGTGACGACGATGACGTTGCCGAGCGAAGCGGCGAAGATGTTGGCGCTGGCGAGAGTGGCTCCGGTCTCGTCGACGCCGCCCGCGATGAGCAGATCTCCCGTCGTCAGCAAGGTCGCCGTGTGGGCGACCCGGCGGGCCTGGGCCGAGGAGATGGAAGGCAGGGCGGCCAATAGCATGGCCGCGAACAGTGCCGTCGCATGGCGTCTCATCGTGGGGCCGGTCATCAAGGTTGCGCCAAGCCGCTGCATCGAGGCTCGCGTTGGACAGAGTGTAACGCGGACCTGTTACGAAATCAATACGGAAGCATTTGCCCGCATGAAGCTCAAGTCACACCGGCGGCGGCGGCCCGGATCCTATTTTAAGGAATGGTGAGGAGGGACGCGCCCTTTTCCGAGAGAGGGTTCTCGGGGTCCATCACCTTCTTCTTGTCCACGGAGAAGAAATAGCGGTAGGAGCCTGGGTTCAGGTACAGCGTGACGGTCCACTTGCCGTCGTCCTGGCGGACCATGTCTTTGCGCCCGCCCCGGACGATGAACGCGCCGACGAGCTCGACGGCCTTCGCCGAGGGCGCGTGGACCTTGAACTCGGTGCGCACCGCCTTGACCTTGCCGTCCGTGATGCCGGAGGGCGCGGCGGGCGCCGGCGCGGCGGGCTTGGGGGCCGGGGTTTTCCCCCCGGCGTCGGCGGGCTTGGGCGTCTCCCGGTGCTTCGGCGCCTCGGCGAGCATGGAAGGCTTCGGCGGGCGAGGCGCGTCGGGAGAGGGTTTGGCCGCGGCGGCCGGCGCGGCCTTCGGCGGCTCCGGCGCCTTGACGGGCTCCGGGGCCGGAGCGGGGGCGGTCGAGGCGACCGGCGCCTCCACGGCCTTCACGGGACGCTTGCGCGGCGCCGGGACGAGAGGGGCGACGGGCGTCTTCCAGTGCTGATACACCTTCGCGGCGACGGCGCCGGCGAACACGATGACGAACACCGAGTCGAGCACCAGCAGGAAGGCCCAGAGCTTGTGCGAGCCGCGCGGCGCGGGCTCGGGCGCGGAAACGGGCTCCGCGGAATTCTGGGGCTCCTGGGGATCCTGCTGCTTGCCGAGGCCGAAGAGATCAATCATGGTGTCTGCTCCGATTCTAGCCTTGGTTCGGGGCCCGCGTCAACGCGTTAACGGTACTTCGCGAGTATCGCGTCCCAAAGCCCTTGGCTGCGCAGGATGACCTCGACGAGCTCGCGGAACGCGCCGTCGCCTCCGCTCGCCTTCGTGACCCAATGCGCGGCGGCCTTCACCTCGGGCCGGGCGTTGGCGGGCGCGACCGCGAGCCCGACGCGGGACATCACGGCGAGGTCGGGGATGTCGTCGCCGACGTAGATCACCTGATCCTTCGTCAGCTGCTCGGCGGCCATGATCTCCGCGAGTACCGCGGCCTTGTCGAGCCGGTGCTGATAGATGTGCTTCACCTTGAGCATGCGCAGCCGCGCGTCCGTGCCTTTGGACACCCGGCCGCTGATCACGCCGGTGATCAGGCCGGACTCGGTCAGCCACGCCATCGCGATCGAGTCCTGGGCGTGGATGCCCTTGAATTCGACGAGCTCGCCGGTGGGGTCGACGAAATGATAGATCGTCCCCCCCGTCAGCACGCCGTCGATGTCGGTCAGCACGATGCGGGCCTTCGCGGTCTGGGCCAGGAGGGCTTTCGGCGAGAGCTTGCTCACAGGGCCGCCGTCCGGACTTCGGCCAGGGCGTTCGCCAGCGCTCTCAGCCCCTCGAGCGCGCTGCCGCCGAGGTCGAGGCGCAGCACGCGGCGTCCCGCCGACAGCATCGCGGCGGCGTCTCCCTTCGCCTGGGCGCGGCACAGCTCGCCGAAGGAGAACGGCTTGCCGGGCACGGCCAGCTTGGTCTTTTCCCCGTCGCTCAGCACCGGCAGAGGGGCCTTCTCCCCGTCGGACAGGAATAAGAACAGGCCCCGGGGCGGGCCGCCCTTGTGGAGCTGGCCCGTCGAGTGCAGATAGCGCGGCCCCCAGGAGACCGTGACCGGCGCGGTCGTGCCGGCGCGCACGCGGCCGCGGACCTCCTCGATCAGGCGGCGGTTCTCGTCGGTCTCGGCGAGAAAGGCCAGCACCGCGACGTAGTCTCCGGCCTTGGCCCGAGACAGGTGCGCGCCGAGCACCTCCCGCAGCGGCCGGTCCTGGCCGGCGTCGGCCTTGAGGGCCGACACCAGGCCGGCGTCGGCGAAAGCGGCCAGGCCGCCCGCGCGCAGGCTGGCCTTTTCCGGCGTCCCGTCCTTGAGGCCGTTGAGAACCTCCTTGGTCCGGTCCTTCGCCGTCTGCACGTCGGGCTGGTCGAACGGGTTGACCTTCAGCAGGAAGCCCGCGGCCGCGGTGGCGACCTCTCAGAGCAGGAATTGCGCGCCGAGGTCGAGCATGTCGTGGAGCTCGAGGCGCATAACGGGATGACCCGCCTGCTCGAGCGCGGCCAGCGCCGCGTCGACGGACGGCTCCGCGCGGCCCTTCAGCGTCAGGCGCACGAACGCGCGGTCGCGGCCGTAGGCGGACGGCGCTCCCAGGGGCTCGCCGGTCACGGGCAGGACGCCGCAGCCTTCCTTGCCCGTGGATTCCGCCACGAGCTGCTCGATCCAGAGGCCGAAGGTCTCGAGCGAAGGCGGAAGGACGAGCGTCAGCTTGTCGCGGCCGTCGCGCGCGTGCCGGCCGATGAACGCGCCGAGGCGCAGGGCCGGATTGGCGCGCGTCGCCGTCTGCGGCGAGAACGTTCCCGCGGCCTGCCGCGCGCGGGAGAGCATTTCCCCCGCGTCGATCCCGGCCAGCGCGGCGGGCACGAGGCCGAACAAGGTCAGCGCCGAGAAACGGCCGCCGACGTCGGACGGGTTCAGGAACGTCTTGCGGAAGCCGCGCTCGCGCGACATCTTGTCGAGCGAGGTGCCGGTGTCGGTGATCGCGACGAACTGGCGCCCGGGCTTGGAGCCGGGACGGCGCGCGCATAGGTCCCAGAAATAGTCGAAGAAGGCGTTCGGCTCGACGGTGCCGCCGGACTTGCTCGCGACGATGAACAGGGTCTTGTCGAGCTCCAGGCGCTTCTCGAGCGCCGCGACGGCGTCGGGGTGGGTCGAATCGAGCGTGAGCAGCTCGAGGCGGCCCGGGACGCGGTCGAACGAGGCGCGCAGGACCTCGACGCACAGGCTGGAGCCGCCCATGCCGAGCACGACGGCCTGGCGGAAGCCCTCGGCGGCGGCGGCCTCGGCGAACGCCTTGACGGGAGACAGCGCGGCGCCCGAGACGATCGGCGCGTCGAGCCAGCCCAGCGCGTGGCGGATCAGCTTCTGGTGCTCCTTGTCGTCTTTCCAGATCGAAGGATCCTTGGCCCACAGGCGCTCGGAGAAGCGCGCGGCCTCGAGCTCCGCCAGTCCCGCGTCCACGGCGGCGAACTCGGCCTCGAGCAGCGCCCGCTTGGCGGTGAGCTTGCCCATCAAGGTCTCGAAGGACTTCGAGAAGGACGCGAGGCCTTCCTCCTCGAGCTTGACCATCACGGCCTCGCGGTCGACGCCGAACTTCGGCAGCGCGTTCCACTGCGCGCCGGCCTCGATCGTGTTCTCCTCGATGCTGAACCGTCCGGCGCCGTGGGAGCGGTACGCGTCCACGGTCGCGGGCGGCATGGTGTTCACCGTGTCCGCCCCGATGAGCTCCTCGACGTACAGCGTGTCGCGGTAGGCGGGGTTCTTCGTCCCGGTCGAGGCCCACAGCAGACGCTGCGCCAGCGCGCCCTTGCTCTTAAGCGCGTTGAAGCGCGCCGACGAGAAGACTTTTTTGCCGTGCTGATACGCGAGCTTCGCGTTCGCGATGGCGGCCTTGCCCATCAGGGCCTTGGCCTCGGGTTCGGGACGCTTCTCGAGGATCGCGTCGATCGCGCTGTCGACCCGGCTCACGAAGAAGCTGGCGACGGAGGCGACCTTGGACAGGTCCTTGCCGGCGGCGGCGCGGCGCTCGAGGCCCTTGAGGAAGGCCTCGGCGACGGCGGCATACCGGTCCAGGGAAAACAGCAAGGTCACGTTGACGGAGACGCCTTCCGCGGTCAGGTCCTCGAACGCCGTGAGGCCCTCGACCGTGCCGGGCACCTTGATCATCAGGTTCTGCCGCCCGACGGCGGCCCAGAGGCGGAGGCCTTCGGCCGCCGTTCCCTTGGCATCGCGCGCGAGGATCGGCGAAACCTCGAGGGACACGAAGCCGTCGCCGGCCTTCGTCTCCTCGTACAGCGGGCGGAATAGATCGCACGCGGCCTGGATGTCGGCGATCGCGAGCGTCTCGAACAGCTCGGTCGGCGTCGCGCCGGGCTTGCCCGCGCGGATCGCGTCGTCGTAGTCCGACGAGCCGCCGATCGCCTTCTCGAAGATGGTCGGGTTCGAGGTGACGCCGCGCACGCCGTCCTCCTCGATCAGGCGCTTGAGCTCGCCCGAGGAGATCAGGGAGCGCGAGACGTAGTCGTACCAGACGGAGACGCCGAAGCGGTGCAGATCGCGCAGAGGATTTTTGAGGGTCATTTGTCGGCTCCCATTTTTGAATACGTCCGCTCGATGGCGGTGACTTTGTCCTTGCGGCGCTGATGGCGGTCGAGCCCGGAGAATTTGGCGTTGAGGAAGGCGTTGAGGACTTCGTACGCGAGCTCCTGCCCGATGATCCGTCCGCCGAGGCAGAGCGTGTTCATGTCGTCGTCCTCGACTCCCTGACGCGCGGAGAAGGTGTCGTGGCACATGCAGCCGCGCACGCCGGGAACCTTGTTCGCCGCGATCGTGGCGCCGACGCCCGAGCCGCACACGATGACGCCGCGCGCGGCCTTGCCGGCCGCGACGGCCTCGGAGACGGCGCGCGCGTAATCGGGATAATCGGCCGGGACCGCGTCCGTGTCCACGCCGAGATTGAGGACCTCGTGGCCCTTCTTCTCGAGCCACGCGTGCAGCAGTTTCTTGAGCGGGAAGCCGGCGTGGTCGCAGCCGAGGGCGATGATCATCCTCTGATTCTACAAAAAGGAGACGACGTCAGGCCTCCCGATTCACAATCCGGCGGCGGCTTGTTCGGCGGGGACGCGGGGCGACACGAGCGCGACGCGCCCGAGGCGGCGAAGCACCGATCGGCGCAGGCCCGCGTTCTTGAAGAGGCTGCCGTGAAGCGCGAGAGGGATCGGCCGGGGCAGGACGAGCTCGTGGACCGCCTCGGCCGCGAGCGCGGCGAGATGATCGGCGGCTTCCTCGCGCAGGCGGCGGGCGCGGGCGGAGCGGGCGCGCAGAATTTTAGGCGCGAGCGCCGCGGTGGCCCGCACCGGATCGTCGGCATGAGCGAGGTCGAGAGGCCGGGGCAGCCCCAGCTCGAGGCGGAGCGCGGCGTCGCGCGAGGCCGTTTTCCCGAGCCAGAAGCCGGACCCCTCGTCGCCCAGCAGCGGCCCGTAGCCCCCCGCCCGCCGGGATTTCCCGTCCGCGCCGCGCGCGAACGCGATCGAGCCCGTGCTCGCGACGAGCAGGACGCCGGGCCCCGAGCCGAAGGCGGCGCGATGCGCGATCTCGAAGTCGGGCACGACGTCGACGCGCCTGGCGAGCGGCTTTAGGAGCTTCGTCAACGCCGCGCGCCCTTCCTTTCCGCCGAGACGCGTTCCGCCGAGGGTCAGCCGGTCTACGCGGCGCAGCCCGCGCTTCTTGAAGAAGCGCCGTAAGGCGCCGGGGGCGTCGCGCCAGGCGGTCGCGTGCACCCGCTCGGTCCAGAGGGCCTTCGTCCCGTCCGACAGGCAGGCGCGCAGCCAGGTCGCGCCGAGGTCCACTCCCAGGTGGGAGGTCATTTCGCCGGCTTGTAGAGCTGGCGCTGCCCGTCTTCGGCGAGCAGCTCCATGAGGCTGTTCTGCAGAGCGCGGCTCCAGGCGATCGAGGTCTCGCGGACCTCGAGGGACCGGCGCGGGTCCATCATGTCGCGGATCGTGCTCTGCACGACGTTGCGGCGGGCTTGGGTGCTGTCGTCGAGCCGCACCTGGATCGCCGGCTTTTGGCCGGGCAGGGCCGGCATGACCTTGGCCTCGAGCGAGCCCAGCGCGGTGATCTTGCCGGGCTTGATGTCGTACGCGTGCTGGCGCAGGAGGTCGCGCGGGAACGGGAGCGGGTACGTCCGGCCCTCGATGACGACCTTCATGGTCGGCTTGTAAAACCCGAAGATCGAGCGCGTGGGCGTGATGCGGTAGGTGCCCGGCTCGATCAGGAAAAGATAGTTTTCGCCGCCGTCGAGCGGCAGGCGGTAGACCTCGGCCTGGCGGCCCCCCTCGCTTTCGAAATTGATCTTGATCCGGCCGTTGCGCGTCTCGCCGGACGGGAGGATCGTCTTGCAGCCGATCAGGATCGCGGAGATCGCCTGCTCGGGCGGCGCGTTGCGCTCGGGCACGGTGCCGCGGCAGGCGGCGAAGGCGAAAACGGAGGTAACGAGGAGGAGGCGGCGCATCGTCATGGAGGATAGCCCATCTATGTTAAGGAAACAAGATGGGGCTAGTAGTCCAGTTTCCCGAGCTCGACGCCCAGGAAGTAGGCCTTCACGATCGTCTCGTAGCTTTGGCCCGCCTCGGCCCGGCCCATCGCGCCGGACTGGCACAGGCCGACCGCGTGGCCCCAGCCGCCGCCGCGGAAGACGAAGGTCTCGGGGACGAGCGCCGGCTTCGCGGCCTTCTTCCCCTTCGCGGGCGCCGCCGGGGCTTCCTTGCGGTACTCGGTGTCCACGACGAACATCGTGCTGCGCAAGGAGCCGACGCCGAGCAGGCTGCGGATCTCCATCTCGTCGTTGAGCGTCTTGTTCTTCTTGGAGCCGATGATGAGAAGCGATTCGACGTGGCCCGACGGCACGCGCCGCAGCACGCGCAGGCCGCGGAGCTTCCCGAGCTTGAACCTCCGGTTCAGCTTGTCTTCCAAGTCCTTCGCCGGGATCGCCCGGGTCCAGCGCGCGTGCGCGGGGTAGACGTAGCTCGACGGTCGGTCGAAGCCCTTCGGCCAGTCCGACAGGAAGCGGCGCAGCTCGAGCGGAGACACCGGCGCGGCCTCGTGTCCCGGAGCGTCCTCGACGCTTTTCCAGTACGGGACGTTGCCCCAGCCGATGTCGGTGCCGCTCTGCGTGCGGCCTCCGCAATGGGAAGAATAGATCACGTGGGCGGGCTTGCCCAGGTAGGTCGCGATGCGGCCGCGCGTGCCGGCGACGACGGTGCGCGTGCGATCGGTCTCGGCGCGCACCCCGCCGTACACCTGGCAGTGCTGCTCGTCGCAGATGTCGTAGCCCTCCTTGCGGTGGCGCTTGGTCACGGTCTTGATGAACAGCGCGTGGGTGCGGGCGACGACGGCCTGCGCCTTGAGCGCCTCGAACGGCGCGCGCTGGGGCATCTCGGAGGAGACGACGCCGTGCGTGTAGTCCTCGAGGCCGATGATGTTCACGACGCGGATCGTGCGGCGGCCCCCGAAGAGCGCCAGCTCGAGCTCCCCCCGGAACGAGCGCGGCGTGTGCTCGGGGTCGTCCTCGAGCGTGAGCTCGGAGGTCGCGGGCTCGGCGGGGGTGATGCGCACGAGGTCTCCCGGCACGGCGGCGACCTTGCCGTCGGAGGAATGGAATTCGAGGCGGGACCGGCCTTTCTTCTTGGCCGTCTTTTTCGCGGGCACCAGGCGCAAGGTCCAGGATTCGCCGGCCGCCGCGGTCAGGAGGACGCGATCGGTTTTCGGGTCGCGGGCCGACCAGG
>JAHFCD010000033.1:0-1470 GCA_023249695.1 Elusimicrobiota bacterium | reverse complement strand
GGCGCCGTTTCCGTGAATCGTCGCCGCCTGGCGCGGGCGCGGGCGACCCATGGGCGTGGAGGAGACGCCGACGCGAAGGGCCGGGACCTTCCCGTCCCAGGGCTCCGTCGCGTACGTGGGTCCGGCGACGGTCAGCTGGGTGGTCAGCGACGGCCCCGCATCGGGCGAGCGCGTCAGCAGCGGCCGGACCTTGTTGAGCATCGCCCGCGCGAGCTTCGAGCCGGGATCCGCCTCGACGAGCTTCTGGAGATGCTTCCACGCCTCGTTGTAGCGGCGCTGGCGAAGATAGCTGCGGGCGAGCGTGCCGCGCCCCTCGTAGAAGTAGCTGTCCGCGCCGACGGCGCGCTTGTAGGCGTCGGCCGCCGCGGGCTCGTCTCCGGCCTTTTCATAGGCCATGCCGAGGTAGTAATCGGCGAGCGACTGGCCGGGAGCGGCTTGCGCCGCCTGGACCATCAGGTCGATCGCCTCGCGAGCCTTGCCGAGCGCCAGCTTCGCCCGCCCCGCGCCGAGCAGCGCGAACGCGGATTTAGGGTCCGAGGCGAGGGCGCGCGCGAATTCCGCGTCGGCGGCCTCCGGTTCGGCGGCGCGAAGCAAGGCCCAGCCCACGGCCGCGCGGGCCGCGGCGCCGTCGTTGAGCGCCGCCGAGCGGCGCTGCCAGACCACGGCCTTGTCGGGGCGGCCGGATTCGGCCCAGGCGATCGCGCCGTCGGCCCAAACGCGCGAATCCCCCGAAGACAGCTTGACCGCGGCCTCGAAGGCCGTCGTCGCTTTGAGCGTGTCGCCCGTGAAGTAAAGGTCGCGGGCCTTCACGGCGAGCGCGTTGGCCGGAACCGTCGCCGTCGGCGGCGACGCCGCGGCGGAGGTCGACGGCTCGACGGGGGCCTGCTCGGGCGATTGAGCCGAAGCGGACCGGGCGCAAAGGAAGGCGGCCAGGAGAAAGGGGATCAGAGTTTATCGAGCGAGCGAAGCGAAAGCGGGCGAATGTCGCGGCTCTCGATCGTATTAAATTAAAATGATCCCTCAAAGTCGCGAGGACCCGCAGGGGTGACGTCGGACTGTCAAATTGGAGCGGGTGATGGGAATCGAACTTACTTTGGAAGCGTGTGAAAAATGGAGCGGGTGATGGGAATCGAACCCACGTCTAAAGCTTGGGAAGCTCTCGTTCTACCATTGAACTACACCCGCGAACGCGATGACGAGTCATTGTAGCGTCCTCGGTGAAAGCCGTCAAGCGCGCGGTTCTTGCGCGGGCTGTAATTATGTCCTATTAAGTAGAGGATGAAGGCCGCCGCCCTCGCTTTGCTCTCCCTTTTGTGCGCCGCGCCCGCGCGTTCCGAGGATGCGCTCGACCGGAGTTGCTCCAATGAGATCGGGCTTTTCTGCCCGGGGATGGGCGCTGTCGCCAAGAAACGCTGCCTGCGCGAGTACCGTGACGCAGCTCTGCCTTCCTGCCGGGAGATGATTCGTCAA
>JAHFCD010000032.1 GCA_023249695.1 Elusimicrobiota bacterium | reverse complement strand
ATGAAGGAGGGCGAGGTCATCGAGTCCGGCCTCGTCTCCTATCAGATCGAGAACGCCCAGCGCCGGGTCGAGACCCACAACTTCGACATACGCAAGCAGCTCCTCGACTACGACAACGTGATGAACAAGCAGCGCGAGGTCGTCTACAAGCTGCGCGACGAGGTCCTCTTCGGCGAGTCGGTCAGCGAGCAGATCAAGGCCATGATCTCGGAGGACGTGACCGAGCAGGTGGACGCCGCTATAACGGATGAGTTGAACCCGGAGGGTTCAAACCTGCTCGAGCTGTCCGCCTACCTCGAGCGCACCTTCGCGATCGCTTGGAACCCGTCCTCCGAGGACGCCGCGCGCCTCTCCAAGGAAGGCCTCAAGCGCGACCTGCTGAAGGCCGCGATGGACATTTACGAGCGCCGCCCCGGCGACTTCACCGGCTACGATTTCCGCGACGTCGAGAAGATGGTCATGCTGCAGATGATCGACAAGGCCTGGAAGAACCACCTCTACGACCTCGACCATCTCAAGAAGGCGATCTTCCTGCGCTCGTATGCGCAGAAAGATCCGAAGGTCGAGTACCAGAAGGAATCCTTCCGCTACTTCGAGGCCCTCCTCGGCCGCGTGCGCGAGCAGACCGTCGAGTACGTCTTCCGCGTCGAGGCGCCGAAGGCCCCGCCGCCGCCTCCGCCGGCGATCGCCGTGCATCCCGAGGCGTCCGAGAGCGGGGCCGTGGAAGAGAGCGCCCCGGTCGAAACGACCCGGATCGCGAAGCCGGCTCCCGCCAAGAGCATCCTGTCGGGCGGCGCCGTCGCGCCGTCCAACAGCATCCAGAGCATCGGCCGCAACGACCCCTGCCCCTGCGGCTCCGGCAAGAAGTACAAGAAATGCCACGGGGCGGACTCCATCTAGCGGAGGGCGGAGGAGTCACTTCCTCGCCTTATGGCGCGGTCGGACTCGCCCAACTAGGCGCCGTCGCCCTCGGCGGAGCGCTCACGGCCTACGGCCTGCCGTCGCCGGGGCTTTGGGTCTTCGCCTGGTTCGGCCTCGTGCCCCTGATCGTCGCCGCGAACGCGGCCCCGACCGTTTGTCGCGCCGCCCTGTGCGGCTTCGCCGCGGGCTTCGCCTACCACGCCGTCGCCGCGCATTGGATCTACGCGACGTGCCGCTTCGCGCAGGTGCCGGCCGTCGTGTCCGCGCTCGCGGTCGTCGCGTTGGCCGCCGTCCTCGGCGCCGGCTGGGCCGCCGTCGCCGCGCTCGCGCGCCTCGCGTCCGAGTCCGCGCCTCGCGGCGCGCGCCCTCTCGTCTGGGCGGCCGCCTGGACCGCCGTCGCCTCGTTCGAGGCGCTATGGACCCCGCGCGTCGGCATGGACCTGCTCGCTTACACGCAATGGAGCAACCTGGCCCTGCTCCAGGCCGGCTCGTGGGGCGGGCCGCACCTGCTCGACTTCACGCTCGTGCTGTTCAACGCCGCGCTCGCCGGGGTCTGGCGCGACGAGCGGGACGATGCGGATATTCCCGCGTTGGCGGCCGCCTTTCTGCTCGCCGCGGGCGCGTGGGCTCACGGCGCGGCGGTTCTCGCCGCGCGCCCCGAGTCGCGCGGGCCCGTCGGGCGCGTCGAGATCCTGCAGCCTCGCGTGGATCAATATCATAAATGGAGCGAGACCTGGCTTTCCGAGATTCTCGCCGGCTACGACGAGCTCCTGTCCCGGCCGCGCCCGGCGGCCCCGCTCCTCGTCGTCTGGCCGGAGACCTCGATCCCGCGCTGGACGGACCGCGCCGAGCCCGTCCCCGAGGCCGCGCGCTGGGCGGTGAAGCTCGGGGCGCAGAATCTCGTGGGAATCATCGCTTCTCCTGCAAACGCATCCGGGGCCGAGAGCGGCCCGGCCAACGCCGTCCAGTTGATCGCCCCGGATGGCCGCCTCGACGGCCGCTACGCCAAGCGGCAGCTCGTGCCGTTCGGGGAGTTCGTGCCGCTGCGCCGCTTCGTTCCGCGCTTCGTCATCGACCGCTGGCTCATGATCCTCGACAACCTGGGCGACCTCGAGGCCGGCGCCGCGCGTCAGCCGCTCCTGCAGACGGCCTGGGGCCCGACCGCGGTCACGATCTGCTACGAGGCGATCTTCCCGCGCTGGCCGCGCCTCGACGCCGCGCGCGGCGCGCGCCTGATGATCAACATCACCAACGACGCGTGGTACCTCGACACCTGGGGCCCGCGCCAGCATTACCGCATCAACCGCTTCCGCGCCATCGAGAATCGTCTGACCGTGATCCGTTCCGGAAACAACGGGATATCGGCCGTCATCGATCCGTGGGGCGTGACCACCGCGGAGCTGGCCTTGAACGAACGCGGGCGCCTCGACGCCGAGGTGCCGCTTCAGGACGCCTTTCCCGGGCGGTCCTTCTACACGCGCCATGGCGACTGGCTCGGGGCCTCGTGCCTGGTGTTCGTGCTTCTCGCCGTCCTCGCGGTTATTCTCAAGGATAGCCTCGTCTCGCCGATATGAAGCCCCGCGTCGTCTATTCTCCGCGTTACGAGGTCGATTACGGCGAGCACGCCTTCTCGACGAGAAAATTCCGTTTGGCCGCGGATGCCTGCCGTGCTTTCGCCGAGATCGTCGAGCCCGCGGAGCCGTCGCGGCAAGACCTGCTCCTCGTTCATAGCCGCGACTGGGTCGAGAAGCTGATGACCGGTGTTTTGAGCCCGGCCGATATATCCCGCCTGGAGCTGCCATTTTCTCCGGAGATCGCGCGCGCGCACCGTTTGGCGGCGGGGGGGACCTTGCTGGCGGCGCGCCATGCGCTCGAGACCGGCGTCGGACTCCACGCGGGCGGAGGAGCCCACCATGCTTTTAAAGATCATGGCGAAGGTTATTGCGCCGTCAACGATATCGCGTTCGCGATCATCCGGCTGCGCGCCGAAGGCATGATCGAGACCGCGGCGGTGATCGACCTCGACGTCCATCAAGGCAACGGCACCGCGTCCATCTTCGAGATGGATCCCGACACGTTCACATTCTCGATGCAGCAGTACGGCCTTTACCCGGAGATCCGCCGGCGCAGCTCGCTCGACGTCGAGCTGGCGCCGGGCATCGGCGACGCCGAGTACTACGACAAGCTCAAGCACGGCCTGCGGGCCGTGATGGAGTTCAAGCCCGATCTCGTGATCTACCAGAGCGGAGTGGACGTCTGGCAGAAGGACCGCCTCGGAGGCCTCAACCTCACCGAGCGCGGCGTCCTCGAGCGGGACGCCGCCGTCCACGAGGTGTGCCGGGTCTATCGCGTCCCCGTCGCCGTCACCCTCGGGGGCGGCTACGGCCCCACGCCCGAGGATACGGCGAGGCTCCACGCCGCGACGCTCAAGCTTTTCGCGGGCGCTTAGCGGGGCCATCGCAGGACCACCATGAAAAAATCGAACGCAGCCGTGATCGCCCTCGCCGCGGCCGTCGGTCTGGCCGCGGGCTGTGCGCCTTTCGCCGCCCGGCGCGTCAAAGCGAACGCGGAGCGCGTCATCACCTTTCAGCGCAACGACGAACCCGACGAGAAGATCGGTTCGGCCTTCGACCGGATCAAGCCCGCCGAGATGGTTCCGGCAAGGCTCAAGACCTACGACACGAGGACCTTGGAGCTTTTATTCGAAGCGGCCGACCTGACCGCGGACATGCGGGATCGGCCGGAACTGACGGGCGTGCTCGAGGACATCTTTCAGGAAGCCCTCAGCCGCGGCTTCGTCGGCGACATGATCACGCAGCTGCATCGGAGATATGTGGCCGAGCGGCAATGGGGCAAGGATCGAGCTTTGTTTCAGCGCTTTCCGTCGAAGGAGCGAGAGCTGCCGCAGATCGTGGAGCCCGCCGCCGTCGCCGTGGACGGCCCCGCCGCTTATGACGTTTCTCCGGACGGCAAACGCTTGACGCTCGAGGCCGTCGACCTGGTCTCGCGCCCCCTCATCGTCGCCGTCGTCGACGCGGGCTGCCATTTTTCCCAGGACGCGGATTCCGTCATCGCGGCCGACCCGGAGCTCTCCAAGGCCTTCGCCGAGAGCGCGGTGAATATCTATCCGGCTCATTACGAGCTCAACGCGGAGGAAGTCGCGGAGACCAATCGAAAGGGGAAGGCGCGCGTCAAGATTCTATACAAGGCCTCCGGCTGGAAGGGCTTCGATTTCAGGGGCACGCCGCATTTTTATTTCTTAAAGGATGGGAAAGTCGTCGATGAGATCGAGGGGATGCATCCCGCGAAGTTCGCGGCGGAGCTGAAGCGCGGCGTCGCCCGGCTCGGGCCGAGGCCCTAATGCTGTCGCGACCGTTAGGCCGGGCACCAATTTTCTAGAATACCCACGATGTTCACCGAGACCTCCAACAAAATCGACGAGATGCGGACCTTGCTCATCAAGATCGGCAAGAACCTCGATCTCGCCAAGCTGCGCAAGGAAGTCGCCGCGCGCGAGGCGGAGGCGGGCGAGCCTTCGTTTTGGACCGACTCGGTCAAGGCGAAGAAGAAATCGAAGGAGCTCAACGATCTGAAGAAGACTTTGGCCGAGTACGACAAGGCCGAGGTCACCCTCGACGACCTGAAGGCTCACTGCGAGCTCGCCACCGAGATGCAGGATGAGGGGGAGATCAAAGAGGCCTCCAAGGGTATTAAGGAAGCCGAGACCTTACTGCGCGCGATGGACATGCGCCTGAAGCTCTCCGGCGAGTTCGACAAGGACGACGCGATCGTCAGCGTCCATTCCGGCGCCGGCGGCCTCGAGGCCTGCGACTGGGCCGAGATGCTGTGGCGCATGTACACGCGCTGGTGCGAGAAGAACGGCTACGAGGTCGTGATCACGGAATTCTCCAAGGGCGACGGCGCCGGCCTCAAGAGCCTGTCCGCCTTCATCCGCGGCCCCAATGCCTATGGTCTCCTCAAAGGAGAGATGGGCGTGCACCGCCTCGTGCGCATCTCGCCCTTCGACTCGGCCAAGCGCCGCCACACCTCTTTCGCCTCGCTCGACGTGGTCCCCGACATCGAGGACGAGGTCGACATCCAGGTCAAGGACGAGGACATCACGCTCGAGACCTTCCGTTCCGGCGGCGCGGGCGGCCAGAACGTCAACAAGGTCGAGACCGCGGTGCGCATACGCCACGCCCCGTCCGGCCTCGTCGTCGCCTGCCAGACCGAGCGCTCGCAGCTGCAGAACCGCATGAACGCGATGCGCATGCTCAAGGCGAAGCTCTACCAGATCGAATTGGACAAGAAGCGCTCCGCCGTGGAAAAGCATTACGGCGAGATGGGCGACATCGCCTGGGGTCACCAGATCCGCTCGTACGTGTTCATGCCCTACCAGATGGTCAAGGATCTCCGCACCGGCCAGCAGACCTCCCAGATCGCCAATGTCATGGACGGCGACCTGGACCCGTTCCTCGAGGCCTATCTCAGCTGGATCGCCGCCGGCAAGCCGCCCCGCGTCAAGGCGGGCGGAGAAGAGGAGTAAGTCATCCGGGCGATTGAACGACATGGCGCCGCAGGCGCCATGTCGTTCAAATAGAGATATCCTCGTTCGATTATCTTGAGATAAACCTGTCTCCCACCCGCCGCCCGAAACCCCGTGAACTTGGAGTTCTAGAGGGCTTGACAAAACAAGGGCCCGGGCTTATCCTTCGAGCGTCCCCTGGAGAGCCCCATGAAAACCCCCTCGTCCCTCCCTCTTCTCTTGCTTTTTGCCGCCCTGCCGGCGGCCGCCGACCCCAAGCCCGGGGCGCGCTGCGACACCGAGTGGCTCGAGAAGACGCGCGCGACCATGTCCCAGCCTGGCCGTAGCGTCTCCGACGAGCGCCTCGAGGTCGTCAGCGACATCGTCAAGCTCAAGTTCGGCCAGCTCAAGACCTGCGACGCGGCGACCTGGCGGCACCTCGCGACGTTGGAGCCCATCGCGGGGGAAGTGGTCATGGACATGAAAACCCATCAGGTGATCGGCGGGACGGCGCTGCGTTGGCGCAATCCCGCGGCGGCGGATTTTTGGAAGGACGCCACCGTGGCCCAGCACATCGGGCTCGTTCTCGTCGTCAGCGATTTCTACGCGGAGATCGACGCGCAGGCCGCGGCGATCGTCGCCGCGGGCGACGCGGTCCTCGACGCGGCCAAGGCGCTGGGTTACGCGGACTTTCAGGTTTCCCCGCAAACCCTCGCCGAGCTGGGAAAGGGCACGACGGGCGGGCCCATCGGCGCGATCAAGCCCCGCCTCGCGACGATTTTCAAGGAGGGCGAGCTGAAGGCCGCGTCCGTCGCTCCGGAGCAGCTTGGAGCGACGATGCGCAAGCTCGTCAACGACGGCCCGACTCTCGGCGACTCCGTGGTCGCCTTCCGCATGGCGGTCCTCGGCCTGAGCGAGAAGATCGGGACATTGGGCAAATCCAACGCGTTCTTCAAGGCGCGCGTCGGCGCCGACATCCCCGGCGTGTACGCGTTGACCTCGGGCCTGCCGAAGGATTTCATCCTCGTCGAGGCGAAGAAACCGAACGCGCTGGCCGAGGAGAAGTACGGCGCGGCGTTGGCCTCGCTGGTCGGCCCCGGGACGCTGCCGGAGTTCAAGGATCAGGGCATGCGCGGCGCGGCCCTGCTCGACCCGATCGACATGGGCCTGCGCAATCTGATCGCCATCCGCTCGGCGGAGGTCGACAAAATCGTCGCGACGGCCAAGGCGCGGCTGGGCGGCAAGTCGATCGCCCAATTCGAGGTGTCCGCGCGGACGTCCGCGGAAGCCTCGAAGCAGCCTGCGAACTCGCTGGCGGCGGCCGTGGTCGCGCGTCTGGCGGAGTCGCCCGAGTACCAACAGCTCGATTCGATGTACGAGAACAAGAAGCGCCAGCCGGACGGCGAGGCCTGGGCGAAGACCAAGGAGGCCCAGGAGATGTTCGCGGCCCGCGAGACCATGCTGAAGTCCGCCGGCTCCGCGAAGGTCGAGACCAGGCCCGATGGGAGCCGGGTCATCGTGTTCGAGAAAGCGGGCAAGAAGGTCGCGTTGACGAGCATCCCGCCCTCGGCCGTGGAGGGCGACGCCGACACGCGCAACAACGTCGCCGGCAGGATCGCGCGCCTCATCGTCGAGGGCGAGGCGGGCGACGCCAAGAACCAGGCCCTGTTCGCCGCCATCGGCGGCGCCGGCCAGCCCGGCGCGCCGCTGAACACCAATCTCAAGCCCGGGGAGAGCGAGCTCGCCCGGGCCGTGCCGCCCGCGACGAAGAAGATCCGGGACGGCGCCGCCGGCTGCGACAACCCGAAAGACCTGGTGCGCAACGACTACGAGACGTACGCCGCGCGCCAGCGCGCCGCCGCGGCCGAGATGGCCGGCGGGAACGTGCGCTCGCGCAACGACGTCGAGAAGAAGCGCCTGGAGGCCCTGGCGGCCTCGGATGTCGAGTGCAAGAAGAAGAAGGACGCCGCCGCGGCGATCAAGCAGGACTACTTCGACGATCCCGCGATCGCGAAGGCCGCGCGCGAGAAGGCCGCGGGCGAGGCCGAGGCCTGGTGCGCCGCGGGCCGCACGGTCATCGAGGACGCCGCGAAGACCAAGATCACGGCGTTGGCGGCCGCGGAAGCCGGCGACCGCGATCCCGCGAAGCTGCGCGCGAAGGCCGACGCCGATCTGGCCGCGGGCTTCGGCGCCGCGGTGCTCGCCTCCGTGGACGCCCTGAGGAAGGATTACACGACGGCCGGCAGCCCGCGCCTGAAGAAGCTCGCCGAGGCCACCGGCAACAGCTCGAAGCTGACCACGTTCACCGCGCTGTGGTTCACCTTGGAGTGGCCGCAGGAGGCTTCGAAGAACAAGGATCTGGAGGCCGCGACCACCGACTGCGCCAAGGCCTTGGGCCTGGGCGACGCGAAAAGCAGCCCGTCGTACCGAAATCCCGACAATCCCGACAACGTGGACAAGTACTGCAAGGTCAACGAGAAGCTGACCAAGTACATCGCCGGCAGCAAAGGCTCGGTCCAGCCGCTCCCCTGAGGATAACCCTATGAGCCACCATCATCCCGTCTCCCGCCCTGCCGACTTCTCCGAGCGCGCGCTGGCCTTCGCGGCCGACTACGCGCTCTTCGCCGCGGCCTGGGTCCTCATCCTGAAAGCCCTCGACCGCGACCTTCCGGTCCTGCTCAACGAGAAGGGGACGGTCGTCATCGCCTTTCTGGCGGCGCTCTTCATCGTCTATCAGGCGTTCTTCTCCTGCGACGGGCGCGTCACCGTCGGCAAGCGCCTGCTCGGCCTGCGGGTGGCCGACGCGGAGGGCGAGCCGCTCGACTTCGGGACCGCCATCACGCGCTCGCTGTCCTATCTGCCGAGTTCGATTCTCACGCTCGGCTTCTTCTGGGCGCTCATCGACCCGAAGGGCCGGACCTGGCACGACCTCGCGGCCGGGAGCCTGGTGCTCAGCGACCGCCCGGCCGGCGGCGCGCGCGGGGCGGCCGTGAGCCTCGCGGCGGGCACGCTCGTGGTCGCGTTCGCGCTGGCCGCGGGCTGGAACGGAATCTGGGAGCCTCGCTACCTCAAACTCATGACCGTGGCGCACGCGAAGGCGGGACTCGTCGAGGTGCAGACCTTGCAGGCGTCGTATCACCAGCGCAACGGCCGCTACGCGGGCAGCCTGTACGCGCTGGCCGAGGTGTCGCTCGACCCGCGGGCGTTCCTGCGCGACATGGCGGTCCTCTACGAGATCAAGAGCTTCCGCTTCAAGGCCGACAAGACGAGCTACGTGGTCGTGACCCGCGCGCGCGACGTCGATTCGACCTTGGTCGCGATCAGCGAGCCCTAGGAGAAACCCGTGCGGCCGTCCCGGCTCTACGGCTTCGTCGCCGTCATGGTCTTCGCGGGCTCGATCGCCGCGGCCCAGGCTCCGGCCGGACGCGCGGCCGCGCAGGCCGCGCTCGACTCGGTCTGCCGGGCCGGCGACTGCGCGAACGCCCGCGGCGTCCACGAGGCCGCCTCCCGGGTGGACGACGACCTGCGGGCCTGCGGCGCGGCGTGCGGCAAGCCCGCTCTCGCGCGGATGAAGGTCGCGCTGAGCTACGCGATGTCCACCTGGACCGCCGCCGTCGTCGGCTGCGTGGACCCCGAGCCGGTGATCGCGTACGCGGTCAAGCTCGACGAGGCAATCGACGCGCGCGGGAAGCTGAGCGCGGCCGAGCTGGCCGCGGCCGAGTCGGAGTGGCTGTGCGCCGAGAAGCGCCCCGCGTGCGCCCACCTCCGCCGCGCGAACGCGGGCCTGGTTCTCATGTCCGACGGCCTGGCCTCCTGCGGCGGCGGCGCGTGCCCGCCGGAGGCGCTCGCGTCGATCTGCCGCGGTTCGCAGGAGGCCAACGACTACTCGGTTTCGGACGACGCTGACCCGATGGCGGGCAGCTACGCGCAGGCGCGGCTGAAGGAACTCACCGCGCCGCTGGAGGCGCTCGTGTCGAAAAAGATCGGCCCCGGCCTCGACGCGAGCGAGGGCGCTCTGGCGGGAGTCGACCGGGCGCTCGAGGGCGCGGCCTCGGGCCGTCCGGGCGCCGCGAGCCCCGACGCGCTGTCCGACAAGCTCGAGACCGCCCAGGGGCAATGGCGTCAGGCCTCGCAGGCGGTCAATTTTTGCATGGCCGCGACGCCGAGCGTCGAGCGCATGAACACCGTCGCGCGCGGACTGTCCTCCGCCCGCGTCCGTCTCAAGGCGCTGCGCGTCGCGCGCGGCCTGGCGTCCGATCCGGGAGGAGACGCGGGCGGGGCGGTTCTCGCGCAGGGAGGAAGAAATACCCCAAGCGCGAGCGGCGCGTCCGTCGTCCCCGCCGGCCGCAGGCGGAATGATGTTCTCTCCTTGTCCTCGACCTTGCGGCCTTCGGCCAAGGTCGCCGAACCGCCGTCGCTTCTCGTCCGCCTCGAGGGCGTGCCCGCGCCGTCCGACGAGGATGCCGCCGAGCTTGAACGCATTCAGCGGCTGCGCGAAAAGGGAAAGATTCAGATGATCGGCGATCCCGCGGGACGGGGGCCGCTCGTGCACGCGCAGACGGGGCAGGATTGCGTGGTCGTCAGTCAGCAGCAGATCCTCGTCATGGCCGGCCTGTTGGACAATAACACGCCCGCGGCGACGGAGGACGCTCTTCAGCGCGAGGCGAACGCCAAGGGCTACCATGATCAGGAGTGGGGGACGCTTCCCGAGCAGCACGGTAGCCTCTTGATGGACCGCGGCTTCCTCGTCACGCGCACGGACGCGGCCGAGCCGGAACGTCTCGACGCCGCGGTGCGCAGCGGCCGTCCCGTGATCGTGGGGGTCGACGCGCGGGTGCTCTGGGGGGAGCCGGCCCGCGCCGTGCTCGGTCATGCGATCTTGATCACCGGCGCGCTATCCGATCCCTCGACCGGAAAGATTCTCGGCTATTACGTCAACGACAGCGGAAACAAGCCGCCCTCGGGCGCCCGCTTCATTCCCGCCCAAACCTTCCTCGGCATGTGGCAGGCCGCGGGCGGCAGCG
>JAHFCD010000458.1 GCA_023249695.1 Elusimicrobiota bacterium | reverse complement strand
CCACGGTCTTGAAGGTCCCCGTCGCGGCGACCACGCCGTAGCGCGACACGATGCCGCCGCCGCCGTTGGCGAGCACAGTCCCGCTGGCGACGTAAATGCCCGAGGAGGTCTGCAGGCTGTATTGATCGGCGCCCGAGCCCCGGATCGTGATCGACGAGGTGTTCGTCAACTGGTCGGTCATCGTGTCGCCCGGCGTCTGCACGACCGGCATGTCGGTCAAGGCCGAGCCGTTGCCGAAGAAGCCCGAGGCGGTCATGCTCGCCGAGGTCAGAAAGGACCCCGCCGCGAGACGGTAGCCGGCCGTCGCCGAGCCACCTTCCACGATGAAGCTCGAGCCGCCGACGCTGAAGTCTCCGTCCACGACGGTCATGCTTCCGGCCCGCAGGCCCGTGCCCGTCGCGTCGATCCCGCTCGAGGCCGCGTCCAGCACGAGAGTCCCCGCGAGCATGCTGATGCCCGAGCTCGTGATGACGCCGAAATCCCCGACTCCCGTCGAGACCACCGTCATGAAGGTCGCCGTCGTGGCGACGATGCCCGTGCCCGTCGCGTCGAGGCCGCGCGAGGCCGCCGCCAGCTTCAAGGTGCCGCGGGCCACGCTGATGCCCGAGCTCGAAAAAAGACTGTAGTCGCCCGTGTCCGTCGCGGCCACGGTCTTGAAGGTCCCCGTCGCGGCGACCACGCCGTAGCGCGACACGATGCCGCCGCCGCCGTTGGCGAGCACAGTCCCGCTGGCGACGTAAATGCCCGAGGAGGTCTGCAGGCTGTACTGATCGGCGCCCGAGCCCCGGATCGTGATCGACGAGGTGTTCGTGAGCTGCCCCGTCAAGTCTCCGCCGTCCGCCTGGAGCGTTGCCAGGCCGGTCAAGGCCGAGCCGTCGCCGAAGAAGGCCGAGGCGACGGCGCTCTCCGTCGCCAGGAACGACCCCGCCGTGAGCCGGTAGGCGGCCGTGGCCGAGCCTCCGCCCACCGCGAAGCTCGAGGCGCCGACGCTGAAGACGCCGCCGTCGACGGAAGCGCTGCCGGCCGTCACGCCGTAGGGAAATTCCCAATTGCCGGCGGCCGTGAAGGTCGCGTAGGCGACGCCGGCGTTGACGCGGATGTCCCCGTGACTGACGAGCTGCATCGCGGTGAAGGCGTACGGGCTCATCGACAACGGCAGGCGGGGGAGTATCTCCGGGTCCGCGCCGACGGTCACGCCGAGATAGGCCGAGGCCCCGGAAAAAAGGTCCGTGCTCAGCAGGGAGACCGTGCCGATCTGCACGCCGAAGAAGCCGTTGACCACCGTCACGGTCTGGGTCTCCGTGAACAGGGGCGAGCCGCCCGTCGGGGCCGCGTAAAGCTTGAACTGCATGCTGAAGGGACCGTTTTTCGGCTCGTTCGTCGCCGGGTCGACGAGCTTGCTCTCGAAGGGAATGCGCAGAGGAAGCATGCCGGCGGCGGAAGGCAGCGCCGCGGCGAGCAGGACGAGGGCGACGGATTTAAGCCAAGGCCGCACGGTTTCATTAAAGCATACCCGCCGCGGCCGCGACGCGCCGGACGAAACGACGAAAGCGGCGTGAAGCGGATTTCGCGATGAATTCGCAAATTGCGCCCTTAACGAGCGGAGGCGGAGGCCAGACGGCGCTCGAGCTCGGAGGCTCGCGCCGCGTCGCCCATCTGACGGGCCACCTGAAGACGGGCCTCCAGCAAAGTCGCCAGCAGCGGATCGAAGGCCAGGGCTTGATCGAGCTCACGCGCCGCGGTGACGAGCTGATCCTTGAAGCCCAGATCGGCGCGCATGCGCGCCGCCGCGCCCGCGATGTAGTGGGAGTGGAGCTGGCGCGGATGGCACGCTAAAGCCGAACGGGCCGCCTCGTCGGCGCGGGCGAGCAGCGCGAGCCTCTCGTCGACGACGTGCGTGGCGTTGATCCAATCGCCGAGGGCGTTGACCTCGCCCGCGGTATAGGTGGACTCGCACGGAGCGGCCTTCCGGGCGCGGGCGATCAACGTCTTCGCGGAAACGAAGTCGCCGGCCGCCTGGGCCCTGGCGCCGGCCTTATAGACGGCGTCGGCGCGGGCCATGCCCGCGGCGCGATACAGCAGGAGGGACGCCAGGGCCGCGGCCGCCAGCAGGGGCCCCCGCGGAAAAGGGGCCGCGGGCGCCTCGGCCGTCAGCGACACGAGAAGGCCGGCGAGGATGGCCGCGAAGACGAGCACCTCGAGGGCGACGGTGTTGATTTCGACGTTGACCCACAACGCCAGCAGGCCCGCGAGCAGCGCCGCGGCGAACGCGCGATTGGCGTCCGGCTCGAGGGCGCGGCGCGCCGCTCGGGCGAGCGCGCGCAGCAGGGCGGCATACGCCGCCGCGCCCGCGAGGCCGAGACTGGCGAGCACCTGAAGGATGTCGTTGTGCGCGTAGGCCTGGTGATGGCCGCTGTTGCCCATGACCGTCACGAACGCCTCGGTGCGGAGCATGCGGAAGGCGTCCTCGAAACCGTCCGGCCCCCAACCGAGCCAGGGTCGCTGAGCGAAGGCCGTCCAGGCCGTCCGCCAGACCTCACGCCGCCCGATGTCGGCGACGGACGCGCCGGGCCGGCACGACCACGCGAGCGCCGCCGCGACGGCCGCGAGCGCCGCGCCGAGAGAGGGCCGCAAAGACTCGCCCGGCCGGCGCCGGCTCATGAGCCCATACGCCGCGGCGCCCGCTCCGGCGGCGAGGATCGCGCCGCGAGAGCCGCTCGCGAGGAGGCCGCCCGCGATGAGAAGCGCCGCGGCCGCGGCCGCGGGCCGCCG
>JAHFCD010000457.1 GCA_023249695.1 Elusimicrobiota bacterium | reverse complement strand
TATTTTGGAACCGTCGATGACGTCCTTGCGCTTCACGATGCCGACCGCGAAGCCCGCGAGGTCGTACTCGTCCTTCGGGTACATGCCGGGCATCTCCGCGGTCTCGCCGCCGAGGAGAACGCAGCGGCCGAGGCGGCAGCCTTCCATGATCCCCGCGATGATCTTCTTCGAGGTCTTCAGCTTCAATTTGCCGGTGGCGTAGTAATCGAGGAAGATCAGGGGCTTGGCGCCGCAGCAGACGAGGTCGTTGACCGACATCGCGACGAGGTCGATGCCGATCGTGTCGTGCTTGTCGAGCGCGAACGCGAGCTTGAGCTTGGTGCCGACGCCGTCGGTGCAGGCGACGAGCTCCCACGGGCCGTCGCCGTCGAGATCCAGGGGGAATAGCCCCGCGAAGCCGCCGATGGCGGGGGCCTTGCTCTGGATATGGTCGACGAGCTTGTCGGCGAGGTCGATGTTCACGCCGGATTTGCGGTAGGTAAGAGAGGCAGGCATTATTTTTTCTCCATTCGGCTTCCGGGCTTTACCACGGGAATGCCCGCCCGACAGGGCGGGCAAAGCTCCGGCGCCCAAGCCGGCACGGACACTTTCCAGAGGGCGGCGTAAGGCGCTCGTAGATCCGGATCCCCTTCCGTTCGATCGATGATCGACAACGCTCCCAACACGTTCGCGCCGGCGGCTTTGATCACTTCGAACACTTCCTTCGTCGATTTTCCGGTCGTGACCACGTCTTCCACCACGATAACTTTTTCGCCGGGCTTTAGGGCGAAACCTCGGCGGAGAAGGACTTTGCCTTCGACGCGCTCGGTAAAGTAATGCCGCACTCCGAGGGCCCGCGCGACCTCGTGCCCGATCATGAGCCCGCCCATCGCCGGCGACAAGATCAGGTCCGGCTTCGTCTTGACCGTGGCGGCCAGCGCCTTGCCGAGCGCCTCCGCGGCGCCGGGCTGGGCGAGCACAAGGGCGCACTGGAGATACTTGTCGCTGTGCAGTCCTGAAGAGAGCAGAAAGTGCCCTTTTAACAGCGCGCCGTGCTCGACGAAAAGATTTTCCACGTTCATTTGAGGTTGCAGCCCGGAGCTGTCCCCATTACTTCCAACGTTGGAAACGTCGTGGATAGCATCATTCTCTATCCAGCGATTTGGGGGCCGCGGCCTTCATCTCGGCCAGAATGTCGAGCGCCGCCTTGCGCGGGTCGGCGGCGTGGGTGATGGGCCGGCCGATCACGACGAAGTCGATGCCGAGCGCCGCCGCCTCGCCGGGCGTCATCACGCGATTCTGATCGTTGAGGGCCGCGCCCTTGGGGCGTATGCCGGGCGTCACGAACTTCATATCGAGGTGGGGGAAGGCCTTCTTCAGCATGCCCACCTCCTGGGGCGAGCAGATCGTCGCGTCGGCGCCCCCGACCCAGCCCTGCTTCGCGAGGGATTTCACGAGCGTGGGGATCTTGGCCGAGGCGGCGAAAATCTTCACGTCCTTGGCGCCCATGCTCGTGAGCACGGTGACGCCCCACAGCTTCGGGCGCGGCATGACCTCCGCCGCGGCCCGCAGCATGTCGGAGCCGCCCATCAGATGCAGGGAGACCGCGTCGACGCCGAGCATCTGCGCCGCGTGCACCGCGTGGGCCACGGTCTGCGGGATGTCGTGGAGCTTGAGGTCGAGGAAGACCTTGCCGCCGTGGCGCTGGACGATGTCCACGGCGCGCTTCCCGTGGGCCGTGAACAGCTGGAGGCCGACCTTGTACCAGACGATCGTGCCGCGCAGGGCCTTGAGGAGGTCCTCCTGCTTCTTGATCGAGTCCACGTCGAGCGCGACGATGATCTGGGTCATGGCCGGGCCGCCAGGCCGCGCGTGAGGCGCTTCACGGTCGAGGGGCCGCCGTAGACGAGCCCGGTGTAGAGCTGAACGAGGTCGGCGCCGGCGTCGAGCCGTTCCATCGCGTCGAGCGGCGTCTCGATGCCGCCGACGCCGATGAGGGGCAGGGCGGTCATGGCCCGGACCTTACGGAGCAGCGCGATCGCGCGGTCTCGAAGCGGACGGCCGGAGAGCCCGCCGGCTTCGGATTTAAACGACTCGGGAACATCGTCACGGGAAATCGTCGTATTTGAAACGACAAAACCTTGGGCAGCCTTGCCGGCGACGTCGATGCAGGCCTCTAAATCCTCGTCGCTCAGATCGGGAGACAATTTCACGAGGACCGGCTTGTGCGTCGTATTGGCGTCTTGGACGGCGCTCAGAATGTGTCCCAGATTCGTCGCCGTTTGAAGGTCGCGGAGGCCCGGCGTATTGGGAGACGAGACATTGATGACGAAGTAGTCGCCGTGCTTGGCGAGCAGCTTGAAGGTTTGGGCGTATTTCTTCGGCGCGTCCTTCGCGTCGGTGCCCTTGTTCAGACCGAGATTAATGCCCAACGGCACCGACGGAGGAGGACATGTCGCCAAGCGCAACGCGACGGCTCGCGCGCCTTCTGAATTGAAGCCCAAACGATTCAGGATCGCGCCCTGTTCGACGAGCCGGAATAGGCGCGGTTTTGGATTGCCGCTTTGCGGCTCGAGCGTCACTGAACCGATCTCCAGAAAACCGAAGCCCAAACCGGGAAGTATTGAAATTAATTTTCCATCCTTATCGAAGCCCGCGGCGAGGCCGATCGGATTGGGAAATTTCACTCCGAACACCGTCTTTTCGAGACCGCCGCCGCCCTTGCCCGTCAACAGCGAGAGAAGCTTCTCGGCGCCCGGGATGTTGGCCGCGAGGCTCATTAACCCCGACACCTCTT
>JAHFCD010000456.1 GCA_023249695.1 Elusimicrobiota bacterium | reverse complement strand
GAAACAGGCCGGCCTGAGGGCTTTGGGCGGGGGTTCGTGTGAGCATGGTTTTCGCGCCTCCTCTCCGACGCGCGACGACAGTATAATCGCGGACGAATTTTTATGAAATAGAAAGGCGGTAACGGATACATGGGGATGGTGTGACGCCGTTCGTCGTCGTCGTAAGGCGCTATAATAGAGCCATGGCCGAATCCTTGGAACGCCTCCTGACGGATTTGGGCGAGCGTTCCACCTACGACGCGGCGAGCCAGTGCTCGCGCTGCGGCTACTGCGAGCAGGCCTGCCCGACCTACGTCGCGACCGGCGACGAGTCGAAGTCCCCTCGCGGGCGCAACCAGATCGTGCGCCTGATGCTCGAGGGAAAGCTCGACGACAAGGCCGCCGCGATGGAGGCGTTGTCGACTTGCCTGACCTGCGGCGCCTGCACCGCCGCCTGCTACGCGAAGGTTCCGGTCGTCGATATCGTTCTCGAAGGCCGCCGCATGCTGCGCGGCGAAACACATTGGCTCGTGAAGAAAGTCTGCCGGATCATGGTCACGAGCCCCGGCGTCTTCGCCGTTCTCCTGAAGATCGGCTTCTTTTTCAAGAAGATCGGCCTGTCGGCGTTGGCGCGGCCGGCGCTGCGCGCCGCCGGCCTCCCGGTCCTCGCGTCGATGGATGAGCACACGGACGAATCCCCCCTGCGCAGCCTCGACGACGTGATGGCGAGCCGCCAGGACCCCGATTCGCCGTCCTACCGTTATTTCGCGGCGTGCGGCCCGCGTTATCTCTATCCGCGCGTCGGCGCGGCGACGATCTACGCGCTCGACAAGCTGAAGGGGCCCGGAGCGTACCTCGGCAATCCGTGCTGCGGCCTCCTGGCCCATAATTATGGGGACCTGTCCGACGCGCGGGAGCTCGCGAGGAAAAACATCGAGCATGCGGAGAGCCGCGGGACCGAGGCGATCGTCGGGGACTGCTCTTCGTGCGTGGCGTTCCTGAAATCCTATCCCCAGCTCTTTCTCAAGGCCGAGGACGCCCCGTGGCGGGCGCGCGCCGAGGCCTTTTCCAAGCGCGTGCGCGACGCGATCGAGATCTACGGCGAGTGCGCCGATCAGCTGCCCGCGGGCGTCGCCGCGGGCGTCGAAACGACCTATCACGACTCCTGCCGCGCGCTCAACCCCCAAGGCCTCAAGGAGCAGCCGCGCCGGGCGGCCAAAAAAGCGGCGGGCGCGTCGTTTTGCGAAATGGCGGGCGCCGACGCCTGCTGCGGCGGGGCGGGGGCCTTCGGCTTCGTGCACGAGGACCTCTCGGACGATCTTCTCAAGAAGAAGGTCGGCAGCGCCGCCGCCGTCCAGGCGGGCCTGGTACTGACCAGCTCCACCTCGTGCCTGATCCAGCTTGCCCGTGGATTGAGGAAATACTATCCTGACGCGAAGGTGCTCCATCTCTCCGAGTTCGTCGCCGGAGCCCTTCAAAAAAACCATGGGGCGTAGACAAGAGCTGGAGCAGCGTCAGTCCCTCCTGGCCCGCTTCGGGCGCATGGTCGCCGCCGAAACCAGCCTCGACACCTTGCTCGGCATCATCGCCGAAGAGGTGCGCAACATCCTCTCCGCCGACCGCTGTTCGGTGTTCCTCGTGGACTTCTACAAGGGCGAGCTGTGGACGAAGATCGCGCTCGGGATGGAGGAGAAGGTCCTGCGCATCCCCATCGGCCAGGGCATCGCCGGCTTCGTCGCGCGCACCGGCTCGGCGGTCAACATCCGCGACGCCTACAAGGACACCCGCTTCGCGCAGGACCTCGACCGCATCACCGGCTACCAGACCCGCACCGTCCTCGCCGTGCCCCTGCGCGGCCGCGACGGCAAGGCGCTCGGCGTCTTCGAGGTTTTAAACAAGGCGAAAGGTTCGTTTACCGAGGAAGACGAGGGCCTGCTGCGCATCCTCGCCACCATGGCCGCCACCTTCATCGAGAACGCGACGCTCTACGACGACCTGCGCCGCTCGCATCTTGAGACCATCTACCGCATGGCGCTCGTGGCCGAGTACCGCGACCAGGAGGACACCGGCCGCCACCTGCGCCGCATGAGCCGGTTCTCCGGCATTCTCGCGCAGGGCATGGGCCTGTCCTTCCTCGAGGCCGAGGATATCCGCTACGCCGCGCCGCTCCACGACATCGGCAAGGTCGCCATCCCCGACTCGATCCTTCGAAAACCCGCGAAGCTCACGCCCGAGGAGTTCGAGGAGATGAAGAAGCACACGATCTACGGCGCGAAGATGCTGGCCAACGCCGAGAGCCGCCTTCTGCGCCTCGCCTCCAAGATCGCCGTCGGCCACCACGAGTTCTTCGACGGCACCGGCTACCCGTACGCGCTCAAAGGCGAGGCGATCTCCCTCGAGGCGCGCATCGTCACCGTCGCCGACGTCTTCGACGCGCTGTCGTCCAAGCGCGTGTATAAGGGAGAGTGGACCGTCGAGGACGCCGTCAAATACATCCAGGAGCGCTCCGGCAAGCAGTTCGACCCCAAGGTCGTCGCGGTCCTGCTCGAGAAGCTGCCCGAGATCCTCGAGGCGCGCGACGAGGAGAACCGGCGCATGGTCGAGGACGAAGCCGCCTCCCTCCAGCAGCACTTCCCGCCGCCCACCGCCAAACCCGCCTAGTCTGTCGGGCGGGCGAGCTAGGAACTTGAGCAAGTAGTCGGATAATACGGCTTCAACTGCATTGCCCCCCAACGGAATGGCCGCCCCCGCGGGGGGCGGCCAGGATCGTCGCCTTCGGCGACGATCTCAAACGTAT
>JAHFCD010000455.1 GCA_023249695.1 Elusimicrobiota bacterium | reverse complement strand
ACGCCGCGCTGTGGGTCAATTGGTTCTATCTGGCGCTCCTCTCCATCTCGATCTTCGGCATCGCCTGGCGCTTCCGTCCCGACGAAACCGCGCTGGCGGCCGTCGTTCTCTTCACGGCCTCGCCCGCGATCCAGGACCTGCTGACGACCCAGCTCGTGGACCTGCCGCTGGTCGCGCTCGCCGCCGCCGCCTACTGGGCGCTGCTCGCGGCCGATGAGTTCACGTATTTCCTCCCGTCGCTCGCCTTCGCGGCGCTTCACGCCGCGGGGATGCTTCACAAGTGGTCCTTCTTCAGCTACATGCTCCCGGCGTACTTCGTCGCCCTGCATGCGCTGCGCGGGAAGCGCTCGGCGTTGATCATGTTCGCGTCCGCGGCCGTCTCGGCGGCGCTGATCGTTCCTTGGTACGGCGCCCACATCGCGCTTCTTCCGTCCCGTCTCGTGCAGGCCTCCTCCGACTTCGCGGTCTCGGCCTGGGCGCTGAGCGCCTGGATGCTCTACTTCAAGCAGGCGTCGGACATGATCGGCCCCGTCGTCTGGCTGCTCGGCACGATCGCCCTGATCACGCCCCAGTACAAGCGCGGCCGGGAGCAGGGCTGGATTCTTCTCGCCTGGTTCGTGACCAGCTACGTGTTCTGGACCATCGTCCCCAACCGCCAGCTGCGGTTCGTCCTGCCCGGCCTCGTTCCCATCGGCATCGCCTTCTGCTCGACCTGGCCCAAGTCCGTGACCTGGAGCGCGGTGGCCCTCCAGCTGTTCGGACTTTTCAACTTCTACGGCGGCTGGCTCGGCCCGGTCAAGCTGGATATGCCCTTCTACACGTTCCAATTCTTCGAAAACCGGCCGCCGGTGAAGGAAGACTGGAAGACGGAGGAAATCCTTCGCAGGATCGAGGCCGAGCGGGATCCGGCGACCCCGATCAGCAACGTGACCTTGGTCGCCAACGACGTTTTTTTCAACGCGCCGACCTTTCACTGGATGCAGCGCCATCTGGGCCTCGAGCACGCGCGCATGCGCGGGGTCAACCGCCGGCTCTGCGAGCTTTCGGACTTCGTCCTGCTCAAGGACCCGAAGGTGGGGCCGGCGGGCGTCGTCTCCGGGCTTCCGGAGGCCTCCGCGGAAATCCTCGATCCGAAGGGCTGGTTTTCCAAGGCGTACGAGAAGATCGCGAGCTGGCCGCTTCCCGACTCGAACAACGCGATCCTCTATCGCCAGCGTCGCGGCCTCAAGAAGCCTTACGAGGGTAAGTTCCTCGTCTATCAGCATTACACGGCGGGCAAGGTCGTCATCACCGATCTCAAGGCGATCTTCGGGGCCTGGGACGCGGAGAAGACGGTGTACAAGACCATGAGCCTCAACATCGGCCAGCTCGATGTTCGCGGCCTCATCCTCAACGGCACGAACATCGACTTGTTCGGCGTCAACTTCATGCCGGTCATGAAAAAGGAGCGCGAGGACGACTGGGTCGACATCCGCCTGCTGCGCCTCGAGCGCCTGCGGATCAACGCGCTCGATGTCGGCGCGCCGGAGCTGAAGGCGTTCCTCGCCTCGCGCGTGAAGGGGCTCGTCGTCGATGAGCTGACGCTCGACAAGACCGTACGCATCGCCGGCTCGTTCAACGGGAAGCCGGTGTCCGCCGAGGCGGGCCTTCAGCTTCTCGAGCAGCCGCGCCGGCTGAAGATCGACATCATGTCCGTGCGCCTCGCGGGCCTGAGCGTTCCGCTCTCGATCTTCCGGGAGATCAAGGAGCTGACCATCCCGCTGACCCCGAACCCGGAGACGCCGTTCGCCATTGAGGTTCCCGGGCTGACGATCGCCAACGGGCGCCTGACGGTTCCGTAGCCGGCCGTTTCCGGAAACGGCTCGGCGGCTACCGCGCTTGCGTCGCGAAGCGCGCGGTCACGGTCAGCACGCCCTCGACGCCGCGCGGCCGGTAGGTGTCGCCGTTGAGGGGCGAGCCGACGCGGCGGCGATCGTCGAGGAGGTTGTGGCCGGAGAGGCGGACATCCACGTCCTCGCCGCGCACATGGTCCCAGGTCAGCGCGGCGTCGAGATAAATCCGGTCGTGGACATAGATGTACGAGTTCGAGTCATGGTCGACCGCGGCCTGATGGGCGAAATACCTCGCGCCGGGCGAGAACGTCACGGTTTCGAGGACCTTCCAGTCGACCCCCAGATTGGCCGTGTATTTCGCGGAGCCGATGATGCGGCCCGAGGGGTTGACGTAGGAGTGATGCTGTTCGACGCCGGAAGCCCCGGATCCGAAAAGGCGGTCGTTGAAGAGGTCGAGCTTGGAGTCGTTCCAGGCGGCATTGGCCCAGATCGTCAGGCAGGGATCGAGCGGCGCCTGGACATCCAGCTCCACTCCGTTGCCGTGGAAATCCCCGCCGTTGCTGTGCGGCTGGAACCAGGTGATGAAGTCCTCGAGCTCCTGGTGATAAAGCGTGAGCCCCAGCCGCGCGCCCGCCAACTGGACCACGTTCTGCCATTCGTACGTCGTCAGGATCTCGGGCCGCTGGGCTTGCGGGGAGATCGTCGCGAAGAACGGCGACGTGGCCGGGTGGTCCGAGCCGGCGATCTGATTGAGCGCGGACAGCGCGGAGGGCATGCGCACCGCGCGATTGTAGACGAGTTTCGTGACCAATTCCTCGCGGGGCTCGTAGATCGCGGCCGCGCGCGCTCCCGGATACCACCGGTCGCCCCGCAGCCGCGTATTGCGGTCGAGCCGCGCCCCGGCGACGAAGGTCAGGCGGTCGGTCGCCGCGAACATGTCGTCGG
>JAHFCD010000031.1:4392-10509 GCA_023249695.1 Elusimicrobiota bacterium | reverse complement strand
CCTGCGCGACGAAGGCCAATATTCTCAAGTTCACGGAAGGGCTGTTCAAGCGCGTCTTCGAAGAGGTCGCCAAGGACTACCCGGAGATCGCCTCCGAGCACCAGATCGTGGACAATTGCGCGCATCAGCTGGTCATGCGCCCCGAGCAGTTCGACGTGCTCGTGATGACGAACATGAACGGCGACATCCTGTCCGACCTCGCCTCGGCCCTGATCGGCGGCCTCGGCTTCGCGCCGTCGGCCAACCTCGGCGACGGCGCCTCCATCTTCGAAGCCGTGCACGGCTCCGCGCCGCAGATCGCGGGCAAGGACATGGCCAACCCGACCGCGCTGCTGCACAGCTCGGTGCTGATGCTGCGCCACCTCGGCGAGATGAAGGCGGCGGATTCCGTCGAGAACGCCCTGCTCGCCACGCTCGAGGACGGAAAAGTCCTTACGGCCGACATGGCCGGAGGCGGCCGCGAACCCTCGGGCACGCAGGCGTTCACGAAGGCCGTGATCTCAAACCTCGGCTCCGCGCCGAAGGCGTACCCGCGACGCGAGTACAAGCGCGTGAAGATGCCCGTCGTGTCGCACGACGCCGTCATGGTCACCGCGAAGGAACAGCGCGCGATGGGCGTGGACATCTTCGTCGCCACCGCGATCGATCCGGCGGTGCTCGGCCCCGCGTGCGAGAAGGTCACGGAAGGGCTGCACGTGCGCCTGGCCCAGATCTCCAATCGCGGAACCAAGGTGTACCCGAACACGCTCGGCATCGAGTCCGACCCGGTGGACTGCGCGCGGCTGCGCTTCAAGGTCGACCACCACGGGAACACCCTATCCGACAAGGACATCGCCGAGCTTCTCCTGCGCGTCGGCGCCCTGGCGCCGTGGGTGCACGTCGAGAAGCTCTTCAAGTACGACGGCCAGGCGGCCTTCACGAAGGATCAGGGCGAGGATTAAAGGGCTTTCCCGAGGGTAGGTCGAAAGCCGCCCCGCCGAGGGACCCATTGGGCCCATTCCTCGGCCGCCGCAAGTAAGTATCATGCGCCTTGATCATGGCGATTGCCCACGTGAAGGCCGCGGCCGTCCTGCTTCTGTCCCCGCTGGGCACGAGCGCGCCGCGCCTCGCCCCTTCTCCGTCCGCCCCGAGCGCGCTGTCCTCGGTCCTGCCGTCTTCGGCCGTCGCGCTGCCTGACCTCCGCGCCCCGAAAGTCGTCGGCGTCGCCGCGGTCCGGGCGGTCGCGACGGAGGCGGCCCGCCACGCCGACGAGCACGGCCGGGCGACGCCCGAGCTGCAGGCCGCGCTGACCGCCGCCGAGCGCGAGCTCGACGGACGCCTGACCGGCCGGGCCCGGCTGGCCTGGCAGGCGCTGATGGCGCGGCTTGGCGCGCGCACCGCCTTTCCGTTCGTCACGCCGGAGGAGTCGACGCCGTTCTGGCTCAAGGACGGCAATCCGCTGGGGGGCTTTCGCAGCTCCGCGCGCCTCCCCGCGGAGGCGGACGTCGTCGTCATCGGCGCCGGCCTCACCGGCTCGGCCGCCGCCTACGCCTTGGTCTCCGACGCGCGCGCCCGCGGCCTGAAGATCGTCGTGCTCGACTCCGGCGATCCGTCGTCCCAGGCCAGCGGGCGCAACGGCGGCAATTTCCATTTGATACCGGAGAATTACCTGGGCGGCTACCGCGGCCTCGTCGCGGAGCGGGCCAAGCGCGTGCGGCTGACCCGCCCCGGCGTCTCGAGGGAACGGGCCCTCGCCGAGGGCGATCGCCAGGCGCGGGCGATCGTGGGCGTGGCCCTGCGTAACCGTGAATTCCTGACCGCGGCCGTGGCACGCGAAGGGATCGACGCGGACCTCTCGCCGAACGGCTCGCTGCGCGTGCCGATGTCCAGGTCGGAGGAACGCGGCCTGAGCGACGACGCGCGCCTGCTCGGTGAGCTCGGCGCTCCGGCCCGGATGCTGAGCCCCGCCGAGACGGACGCGGCTCTGTCGCGGCCCGAGGGCGCGTCCCGCTTCAGCGCCCGCCTGTCCGACTACGACGGCAACTACCATCCCTTCAAGTACGCCGTGGGCCTGCTTTCGGCCGCCCTGCGCCGGGGGGCCGCCCTCTACACGCGCGTGGCGGTGACCCGCCTCGAGGAGACGGAAGGGGGGCATCTCGTCCACACCGCCGAGGGCGTCATTCGAGCCAAGAACGTGATCTCGGCCGTCAACGCCTTCACCGCCAAGCTCCACCCGGAGCTGAACGCCGTGAAGCCCTTTCGCTCGCAGGTCCAGGTCACCGAGCACGTGGCCGACGTCTGGCACAAGCGCACCGTCTCCTCCGAGCGCGGCGACTTCTACGGCCACTTCACGCAGCGCGGCTCCTACACGGACGCCGACGGCCGCAGGCGCGGGCCGCTTCTGCTCGGCGGCGGCGCGGATCGCCCGATGAAGGACCCGGACCGCCCGCGGCGGTCTCATTGGGTCCTGAAGAAGGTCCTGCGCCAGCGGGACGCCTACGTGCCCGAGGCCGCCGGCATCCCTCCGTCGTCCGCCTGGTCGGGTCCCATGGGCTTCACCGACGATCGCCTGCCGCTGATCGGATGGCTGAAAGCGGGGCTGTTCGTCTCCGCCGCCTACAACGGCTACGGCGGAGCGTACACCCAGGCGGCCGCCTTGGCCGCCGCCGAAGCCGTCCTGTCCGGCCGCGTTCCGGACTGGCTTCCCCAGGACGTCTTCTCTCCCCGACGATTTTTGGACCGGACGAAATAAGGCAGGGCGCCGAAAGGCGCCCTGCCGGTCCGGGAGCGCCCGCGTCCGACGGCCTTAGTCGCGGTCCTTGTTCTTGAACGGGCTCTTGCCGCTCACGAGCCAAGCCACGACGCCGGCCGCCGCGACCACGCCGAGCGTGATGGCTCCGGTCTTGCGCAGAAAGGCCTTCTTGTCGTTCTGCGTGATGCGCGACTTCATCTGGAACATCTCCTTGCCCAGCAGCTCCAGGTCGAGATCGGACTTCTCCACGCGAGGAATGAGCTCCGCCTCTTCCTCGTCCATCTGCTGGGTGACGCTGCTCTTGAGCAGGTCGAACCGGGCGTTGTACTGCTCGCCGGCCGAGAGACCCTTGAGCTCCTTGATCAGGAGCCGGGCGACCTCATGGGAAGCCTTCGCCTGCACGATGCGCTGGCGCTCGCCGACCTGACGGCGCACGGCGGGGTAGAACACCTCCACCGCGAGGCAGGCCTGGGTTTCGATCTCGCGGATCGCGGCGTCGCCGATCGACTTCTTCTGGCGGTCGCTGGCCGTTTCGTCGAATTTTCGAAAGAGGTCCTTGATGTTCTGGTGCTCCGTCTTGAGAATCTCGGTCGCGCCGGTCGCGCCGGTCTCCTCGGTCATCAGCATTGGCATTTGATTTCTCCTCCCATTGAAACGGGAGGCCATTATATCCAGGACGTTTGTCTTTGCTGAGACGGCCGCGTCACGCTATTATTGCGGGGCCAAGGCGACGACGCTGATGGCGACGCCGGTCGTCCGGCCGGGGTTGTGATACACGTGCGGCTGGTCGCCCGGGAAGGCCAGCACGTCGCCGGCGGCGAGGTCGTGGTCCTGGCCCGCCACCGTGACGCGGAGCGCGCCGGACAGGCAGGTCAGGTATTCCTTCGTGCCCCGCAGATGGGGGACGCCGCGCATGAAGCCTCCCGGCAGCAGCTCCATCTTCTCCATCTGCAGGCCCTTCAGCTCGTCGGGGAGCAGGCGGTAGAGCCGCGCCGACCCGTGGCCGCGCTCGCTGCGGGGAAGGTCGCGCGCGCGGATCAGCGCGCATTCCGATCGCGGCCGGGCGAGGAGCTCCTCGATGGAGACCTGCAGGGCGGCCGCGAGGGCGGCGAGGTTCTTCAAGGAGGGATTGCCCGCGCCGGACTCGAAATTAGCGATCGTCGAGCGGGGGATGGCCGCGTGCTCGGCCAGGCGGGCCTGGGTCATGCGGCGTTCCTTGCGCAGCGCGGCGAGGTTCGCGGCCAGACGAACGGCGAGGTCCAAGGTCTTGTCCATATGACAATATATTAGCATTATTGACTATTTATAATCTATTTCGCGGTATCCTCTCCTAACGACGGAGGAGGAGCTATGATCGACACGACGAACGACGGCATCCGGGGCGGAACCGCGAGGCTCATCGAGGAAAGCCACGCGCACGACGCCTTCTACGAGGGCAACCTCTCGAACCACCTGCCGATGGCGCTGGTCGCCCTGGACCGCCTCGGCGCCGCGCCGGAGCGGATCGAAGCCTTCGCGGCGCGCTACCGGAAGAAGCTTCAGCCGCTGGCCGCGCCGCTCGACGTCCTGACGGAGGAGAACGCCGAGCGCTTCCTGGGACGCCCCGAGACTTTGCCCTCCTGGGTCGTGTTCTTCAAGGAAGCCGTCGCGCGCGCCGGCGCCGAGAGGACGACGCGGCGCTGGACCGGGCGGCTGATGCCGGGCGTCGGTAGCGTCGCGTTCCACGGCCTCATCCGCCTGGCCTATGCCCTCGACGGCGGCGTCGAGGCCGAGCTCGTCCACGCGCTGGCGCACTGGGCCGCGGGCTACGCCGCGCTCGGCGACCTTCCGGCGCCGTCGGCCGCGCCGACGTCGCCTGCGGCCGCGCTCGCCTCCTTGAAGGGCGATCCCCGCTTCGCCAAGGACCGGTTTCCCGGCCGCCGTATCGCCGACCGGATGGCTCGGGCCGCGGCGGATCCTGAGACCTCCGCGCTCGTCGCCGCCGCGGGAACGCCCGAGCTCGACGCGCTGGCCTCGGCGCTGCTGGGCGCCTATGCCGCCACCGGCGACTTCACCGTGCTCCACGGCCTGACCGCCTCCCATGCCTTCGCCGGGCTGACGCCGTACATGGAAGACCCGGCGCTGGCGCGGCGCTACCTGTGGCAGGCGCTGGTCTGCGCGTACCTGAGCGCCGGGGGTCCGGCGGCCGGCGCGCCGCTGGCCGGCGACGAGACGTGGACCTGGGAGGAGATCCGCCGCCGCGCGGCGGCGGCGACCGACGAGCACGACGTCAAGCTGGCGTATTCCTGCTGGCGGCTGTGGCAGCGCTACGGCGACGACCGCTACCGCCGTGCGGCCAGCGCGACGCTCGCCTAAAGGATCGGCTGCAGCGGCAAGGCCCGGAGCAGACGCAGGCGCAGCCGCTTCTTGAGGGGGACCCCGGCGTCGCCTTCCCGGCCGGCGGCGTCCCAGCTGTTTTCGGGGAGCATGTCCCGCAGGATGGAGTCCTCGACCCGTTTCGCCAAGATCCTATTGCGCACGAGCACGCCGACCTCGGTGTTCAGGTTCGCCGAACGCGGGTCGAGGTTGAAGGTCCCGATGAACACGGCCTCGCCGTCGATGACGACGGTCTTCGCGTGGATGGCGAAGACCGGCGGCTTGGCCCCGAACTCCGCGCTGCGCTCGAGGATCTCGCGCTCGATCGCGGGATGCGGCTTGAACTCGAAGACCTTCACGCCCGAGGCGAGCAGGCGGTCCCGGATCTTGCGGTAGCCGCTGAAGGCGGCGAGATTGTCCGTCGAGGCGAGCGAGTTCGTCACGATGCGCACGCTCGCGTGCTTGGCCAAATCGGCGAAGAAGCCCAGCCAGTAGTCCGACAGCACCAGGTACGGGGACTGCACGACGACCCGCTCGCGCGCGGCGCCCACCGCCGCGGCGATGGCGCTCGTCGAGCCGCCCCCGCCGCCGAGGCTCTTCGACTCGTTCTTGCCGGGCCGGTCGCCGATGAAGAACACGTTCTTTTCCCAGACGAGGTCCTGGAGCAGAGCCGCGAAACGGCGCGGCAGCTCCGCCAGCGCGCGACGCGGCCCCGGCGCGAGGTTCGCCGGATCGCCGGCGTAGCGGTGCAGGTCGCGGTAGGCGGCTTCGCGCCTTTCCGGCGTCATCGCGGCGACCTCGTCCTTGAGAAGGGACTCGAGGGGCACGGCGAGGGGGCTCGTCCAGAAGGTCTCGAAGTGAAGCGCGACCGCCCGCGTCTGCGGCCCCATCAGCAGCAGGTCCCGGTCGCGAAAGTTGTACTCGTGGTCGAAATCGAAGTACTCGTCGGCCACGTTGCGGCCGCCGATGATCGCGACGCGGCCGTCCACGAGGAAGACCTTGTCGTGCATGCGCTGGTTCGCCGCGCGAAA
>JAHFCD010000031.1:0-4382 GCA_023249695.1 Elusimicrobiota bacterium | reverse complement strand
GCCCGTCGCGAGGTTCCAGAGCCGCCGCGCGCGCGAGACGCCGACCTTGTGCATCGGATTATAGACGCGGATCTCGATGCCCGGATGTGCGGCCAGCGCCAGCAGGCTCTCCGAGCCCGCGTCCATCAGGAGGTCGTCCACGATCACCCGGACCTTGGCGCCGTTTTCCGCGGCGCGCAGGAGGCTCTCGGCGGCGAGGATGCCGATGTTGTCGGCGCTCCAGATGAAGTACTGCACGTCGATGCTCCCGGCCGCCTGGCGGCTGAGCCAGGCGCGGGCGAGCAGGGCCTCCTCGCCTTTCTCGAGCACGTACACGCCGTTGGCGCCGGGATGCGCGGAAAGGAGGCGCTCGAACCCGGGCCAGAAGGCGGCATCGCGCGCGTCCGCCGGCGGCAGCGCCCGGCACGGGGAGGCGAGCAGCGCGCAGAGGGCGAGAGCGGAGCGGATCATGCGCGGCCTAGAGCTCGTCGGCGGCGCTCGCGGCGGAGGTCCGCTCGACGAGCCACACGACGCCCGCCGAGACGAAGTAGAGCCCGAGCAGGACCACCCCGAACAGGATCGTCGTCGCGATCACGTCGCCGGGGGTCAGAAAGGCCGAGGCCGCGAGGATCGCGACGGTGGCCTCGCGCCAATACTTCAGCATCGCGCGCGAGCGCACCAGCCCGAACCTCGCCAGGAAGTAGAACAGCACCGGGGCCTCGAACGAGATCCCGGTGCCGAGCACGGTGCAAAGGAAGAGGTTCAGATACTCGGTGGGCTTCAGGTTGGCGCGCAGGCCCGCCAGGACGGCCTCGTCCATCAGGATGTTCGTCAGGATTGGGAAGGCGACGAAATAGGCGAACACCGCGCCCGCGATGAAGCAGGCGCTCGTCACGGCCGTGAAGGTCACCGCCATGCGCCGCTCCCGCTCGTGCAGGGCGGGCCTGACGAAGGCCCACACCTGGTAGAAGAGGTAGGGCGAGATGACGAACACCGACGCCCAGAACGACAGTCGCATCATCGCCATGAACGGCTCGGCCAGGTCGGTGTAGGCGAACGGGGAGAGGAGGCCCGGAGCCGCGCTCAGCAGCGGCCGCTTCGCCAGCTCCCAAAGGCGGAAGCGCAGGAAGTAGCCGCAGGCGGTCGCCGCGAACAGGGCGAGCGCGCAGTTGATCAGGCGATTTCGCAGCTCGCCGACATGGTCCCACAGCGGGAGCCGCTTGTCGTCGGGCAGCTCCTCGGGGATCAGCTCCAAATCGGCGCCGGGCTCCAGGCTCATCGGCCGCTCCCGTCGAACGCGGCGGGGATGTGCGTGGCCGCACCGGCGTCCAGCGCGACGACGTCGAAGCGGCAGGGACCGGTCCAGCCGCGCGCCAGCAGCCACAGCTGCGCGGCCTTGATGAGCTTGCGCCGCTTGGCACCGCCGACCGAGGCGGCCGCGCCCCCGAAGGCCGCCGACGCCCGCGCGCGGACCTCGACGAAGACGATCTCGTCGCGATCCCTCGCCACGAGGTCGATCTCGCCGACCTTGGCCCGGAAATTCCTTTCGACGACGGTCATGCCTTTGGCGCGCAGCAGCGCCGCCGCCGCGTCCTCCGCCGCGCGCCCGATCTCCGCTCGGCTGTTCAACGGAGCACCGCGCATTTCGACACCGGCTCGTAGGTGAGGCGGTGCGCCTGGCAGGGGCCGAGCCTGGCCAGCGCGCCCAGGTGGACCTTCGTGCCGTAGCCTTTGTGGACGGCGAAGCCGTAGCCGGGATGGCGCCGGTCGAGGCGCTCCATCCACCGGTCGCGCACGACCTTCGCGACCACGCTCGCCGCGGCGATGCACAGCGACTTGGCGTCGCCGTCGACGATCGGGCGCTGCGCGAGCTCGAAGCCGCGGATGGGCCGGGGCCCGTCGACGAGCACCAGAACGGACGAGGCGCCGGTCTTAGCGGCGGCGCGCCGCGCGGCGCGGGCCATCGCGCTCAGGGTCGCGGCCAGGATGTTGTCCCGGTCGATCGCCCGTGGATGAGCCCAGGCGACGGACACCGCGCTCGCCTGGGAACGAATGACCCCGAAGAGCCGTTCTCGGCTCTTCGGGGTCATCAGTTTCGAATCCTTCAATAAACGCAGCTGTTCCGAAGGGACCTTCGGCAAAGCCACGGCAGCGACCACCACGGGACCCGCGAGGGGTCCTCGGCCGGCTTCGTCGACGCCGATGACGATCGCAATTCGTCCGGACTTGCGCGCGTCGTCGTCGAAGGACCGGCCGTCCAAATTACTTGGCGACGGCGGAGGGAGCGGCCTTCGGAGCCTTCGGGGCCTCGGCCTTCTTAGGGGCTTCGGCTTCCGGGGCCTTCGCTTTCGCTTCGGCCTTGGGCTGCGCGGTCTCACGGTCCTCGATGCGGGCCGAGCGGCCGGTCAGGTCGCGGAGATAGTAGAGGCGGGCGCGGCGGACCTTGCCTTCGCGCACGAGCTCGATCTTCTCGATATGGGGAGAGGTGATCAGGAACGTCCGCTCCACGCCGACGCCGAAGGAGACCTTGCGGACGGTGAAGTTCTCGCTCGCGCCGCGTCCGCGGCGCACGATGACCGCGCCCTCGAACACCTGGACGCGCTCGCTCTCGCCTTCCTTGACCTTCATGTGCACCTTGACGGTGTCTCCGGGACGGAACTCCGGGACCTTCGACGATTTCTTCTCTTCCATGGCAGCCATCATACGCTTCTCTCCTGACGTCTCTTATTACGCCCGTTCAATCAGATCGGGACGCTTGCGCTTGGTCGCCTTCGCGGCGGCAGTCTTCCGCCACGCGGCGATCTTCGCGTGGTCTCCGGAGAACAGAATCTCCGGGACCTCGCGGCCCCGCCAAACGCGGGGACGAGTATACTGCGGAAAATCGAGCAGGCCGGTCGCGAACGACTCGGATGCTGTCGCATCCTCCTTCTTGATCACGCCCGGAACGAGGCGCGCCACGGCATCGGCAACGAGCATAGCCGGGAGTTCGCCGCCCGTCAATACGAAATCTCCAACTGACAATTCTTCGTCGAACAAATCCGCCGTTCGTTCGTCCACTCCTTCATAGTGGCCGCACACGAGAATAAGGTGCTTTTCCCGTGACAGCCGCATCGCGGCCTTATCATCGAAGGTCTTTCCCTGAGGCGAGAGAAAGATGACCTTGGAGCCCTTCTTCCGGACGCTCTTGATCGCTTTGTCTAAAGGTTCCACCATCATGAGCATGCCGGGCCCGCCGCCGAACGGGCGGTCGTCGACCTTGTGATGCTTGTCTTCCGTGAAGTCGCGCGGGTTCACGCAGCCCCAGTCCAGCAGGCCCTTATCCTTGGCGCGCGCCATCATGCTCGCGTCCATGACGGACGGGAACATCGCCGGGAACAGCGTCACGAAGTCGATCTTCATCTAGTCGATTTCCACGACCGCCCTGACTCCTGCTTTAGCGGCGGCCACGCTCACGAGCGAGCGGATCGCCTTGATGACCTTGCCCTGCTTGCCGATGACCTTGCCCTTATCCGTCTCGTCGACGATGAGGTTGAGGACGGTGACGTCCCCGTCCTGCTCCTCCTCGATCGACACGGCGTCGGGCTTGTCGGCCAGGCGCTTGACGATGAAGAGCGTCAGGTCTTGCATCAGCATCTTACTTGGCGGCCGCCGTCTTGAACGCGGCCTTGACGAGGGTGCGGACGGTCTCGGACGGCTGCGCGCCGACGCCGATCCAGTACTCGTAGCGCGTCTTGTCGACTTCGACCTTCTTGCCCTGCGTCTCGATGCGGGGGTTGTACGAGCCCAGGACTTCGATGGGCTTGCCCGTCGCGCCGCGAGCCTTCTCGATGGCGACGACGCGGTAGTAGGGCTGGTGCGGCTTGCCTTTGCGCTGCAGTCTGATGACGACCATTTCTTTCTCCGTTTCCTGCTACTGGGTTTTAAAAGCGGCCCGGGCTTTGAGCTCGAGCTCCCGAAAAGCGGCGGCCGGATCCTTCGCGGCGAACACGGCCGAGCCGGCGACGAGGCTGTCGGCCCCGGCGGCGGCGGCCTGCGCGATGTTGACGGCATTGACGCCGCCGTCGACTTGGATCCAGCAGTTTAAATTTTTCGCGTCGATCGCGGCGCGCAGCGCGGCGACCTTCGGCATCTGGTCGGCCATGAACTTCTGGCCGCCGAAGCCGGGCTCGACGGTCATGACGAGCGCGAGATCGCAATGCTCGAGAGCCTTGAGCAGGCCGTCGACCGGGGTCTTGGGCTTCACCGCGAGGCCGGCTTTCGCGCCAAGGGCGCGAATTGCCTTTAACGCCGCGGCGCCGTCCTCGACGGCCTCGAGGTGCGCCGTCAGGATGTCGGTGCCCGCCTCGACGAACCAAGGCGCGACCTGAAGCGGGTTGGTGACCATCAGATGGGTGTCGACGTAA